>NZ_AKJR01000319.1:0-4359 GCF_000282235.1 Pseudomonas sp. GM24
TGCCGAAGGCTGCGATCTTTTGACGTTGAAGATCAAAAGATCGCAGCCTTCGGCAGCTCCTACACAAGCATCAATAGTCCGAGCCGCCGTAGCGACTGCCAAATCGACTCAGCGATCAGGCAGGGTGATGTTGAGTTCCAGAATCGAGCAACTGCCCTGGCTTTCCAGTGCAACATGTACGTCGTCGTTGCCGATGTTGACGTACTTGCGGATCACGTCGACCAGTTCCTTCTGCAAGGCTGGCAAGTAATCCGGCGTGCTGCGCTGGCCGCGCTCATGCGCCACGATGATCTGTAGACGCTCTTTCGCTACCGAGGCGGTACTTGGCTTTTTGTTGGCACGAAAGAAGTCAAAAAGGTTCATTACCTACCTCCAAACAGGCGCTCGAAGAATCCCTTCTTCTCGACATCGAGGAAACGGTGGGCTTTTTCTTTGCCCAGCAAACGGTCGACGGTATCGCTATACGCCTGACCGGCATCGCTCTGGTCGTCGAGAATCACCGGCACGCCCTGGTTGGATGCCTTGAGCACCGCTTGGGATTCCGGGATCACGCCGAGCAGGGTTACCGAGAGGATTTCCTTGACGTCTTCAACGCCGAGCATTTCGCCCTTTTCAACACGCTCCGGGTGGTAGCGGGTGATCAGCAGGTGTTCCTTGATCGGGTCTTCGCCACGTTCGGCGCGACGCGATTTGCTCGCCAGCAGGCCGAGCATGCGGTCCGAATCTCGTACCGAGGACACTTCCGGGTTGGTCACGACGATCGCTTCATCAGCGAAGTACATGGCCAGGTGCGCACCTTTTTCGATGCCGGCCGGGGAGTCGCAGACGACGAACTCGAATTGTTCCTTGAGCTCCATCAGGACTTTTTCCACGCCTTCGACGGTCAGCGCGTCTTTGTCGCGGGTCTGACTGGCGGCCAGTACGTAGAGGTTTTCCAGGCGCTTGTCTTTGATCAGGGCCTGTTGCAGGTTGGCTTCGCCGTTGACCACGTTGACGAAGTCATACACCACGCGGCGCTCGCAACCCATGATCAGGTCAAGGTTACGCAAGCCCACGTCGAAGTCGACGATCACTGTTTTGTGGCCGCGCAGAGCGAGGCCGGTACCGATAGCGGCGCTGGTGGTGGTCTTACCCACACCACCCTTGCCGGATGTAACCACGAGAATCTTGGCCAAGGTGTTTCACCCCTAAGGAAGAAGGACTTTTTAGCCCCTGAAAAACATCTCTTGAAAACTACTGCAGTCGGACAGCCTTGGCTGGAATTCGGCGTTGAGCCTTTTTCCTACTTCGTTTGAGCCGTTTTCGCTACGTTTTAGAGATGCTTGGAAAATGCGGCAGTATCCGTTAAAGCCGAATGATGTTCAACACGTCGCCCGACAGGCTGACCTGTACGCCCGAGCCCCACATAGGGTCGCGACGCAAATCTTCGGAAACCTTGTAATGACCGGCGATGGAGATCAGTTCAGCGCTCAATTGCTGACAGAAAATCCGTGCCTTGGTGTCACCCTTCACGCCGGCCAGCGCCCGACCACGCATCGGGCCGTATACATGGATGTTGCCATCGGCGAGAAGTTCCGCCCCCGGACTGACCGATGAGACCACGACCAGATCGCCACCCTGGGCATATATCTGTTGGCCACCACGTACTGGCGTGGTGATGACGCGGGTCGGTTTGACCGTTGGCTCCGGCGGTTTTTCCGGCTTCTTTTTGACTTCGGCTTCCGGCGTTTCCAGCGGCCGCTCACGGGCACCGGACGGCGGCAGCACCGGAATGTCGATGGCGATGGCGGCGGCGATGTCTTCGATGCGGCTGGCGCGAATTGCCAGGGTGCGCAGGCCATGTTGGCGGCACACGCGCATCAGGCCCGGCAGATCGACGGCGCCTTCGCTCGGCGGCAGTTTGTCCAGCGCCAAAACCAGCGGCGCGTTGCTGAAGAAGTTCGGCGCCTGGGCGACTTTGGCGGCCAATTGCCGATCGAGGCTTTCGAGGTCGTTACGGGCCAGTTCCAGCACAGTAATGGCCAGCATGCTGCCCTTGAGCTGGAATACGGGATCTTGGTCTAACGGTTCGGTTTGGCTCATGTCGGCATACAACGGCTTGTCACTAAAAGTGCCGAGACTTATAACGAGAACGCCCGCAGGCCGCAAGCCGGGTCGAACGATGTAGAATGCGCGGCCACTGTATTTACGGAAGCTTTAATGGATCGCCCGCGTTTTCGAAAAGCATTTTTATCGCCACGCTTCTGGCCGCTCTGGTGCGGTCTGGGGCTTTTATGGCTGATCGTGCAGTTGCCGTATCCGGCCTTGCTGACCATCGGTCGAGTTTTGGGCGCCTTGATGTATCGCGTGGCCGGCGACCGGCGGCGCATCGCCAAGCGCAATCTTGAGCTGTGCTTCCCGGAAAAATCCGCCGCCGAGCGCAAACGTCTGCTCAAGGAGAACTTCGCCTCCACCGGCATCGCCTTTTTTGAAATGGCCATGAGCTGGTGGTGGTCGCGCGAGCGTCTGGCGAAGCTGGCCCACGTTGAAGGCCTGGAGCATTTGCAAAAGGCCCAGCGCGAAGGCAAAGGCGTGATCCTGATGGCCGCGCATTTCACCACGCTGGAAATCGGCGCAGCGCTGCTCGGCCAGCAGCACACCATCGACGGCATGTACCGCGAGCACAAGAATCCGTTGTTTGACTATGTTCAGCGTCAGGGTCGCGAGCGGCACAACCTCGACTCGCTGGCGGTGGAGCGTGACGACGTGCGCGGTATGCTCAAATTGCTGCGCTCCGGTCGCGCGATCTGGTATGCGCCGGATCAGGACTATGGCGCCAAGCAGAGCATCTTCGTGCCGCTGTTCGGTATTCAGGCGGCAACGGTGACTGCGACGACCAAGTTCGCACGTTTGGGTAAAGCGCTGGTGGTGCCGTTCACGCAGGAGCGTCTGGCTGACGGCAGCGGTTATCGCTTGGTGATTCATCCGCCGCTGGAGGACTTCCCCGGCGAAACCGAAGAAGCTGACTGCATCCGCATCAATCAGTGGGTCGAGAGCGCGTTGCGTGCCTGCCCCGAGCAGTACCTGTGGGCGCATCGACGCTTCAAGAGCCGCCCACCGGGCGAGCCGAAGTTGTACGCCAAACGCCGCTGAACCAAACTGACAAGCACCGTGGAGTGTTGCGATGAGCCCAGCTGAACCGGTCACAGGTTTGATTCTTTCCGGCGGCGGGGCTCGGGCGGCGTATCAGGTGGGCGTACTGGCGGCGATTGCCGAGTTGCTGCCGTTGGGTGCGGACAATCCGTTCCCGGTGATCGTCGGCACCTCGGCGGGGGCGATCAATGCGGTCAGCCTGGCCAGCGGTGCCACGGATTTTCGCGCCGCGATCGAACGCCTCACTTTGTTCTGGCAGGGCTTTCGCAGCCACCGCGTATTGCGCAGTGACTGGCCCGGGGTTATCCGTCAGGCCAGCCGCTTTGTCAGTCACAGCCTGCTCGGCCTCGGTCGGCAACTGCCGGTGGCGCTGCTCAACAGTTCGCCGCTGCGCGAACTGCTCAATGAAAAACTGCACATGCCCGGTATCGCCGAATCGATCGCGCGCAAGCAATTGCATGCCGTGGCGGTAACTGCGTTCGGCTATGAGTCGGGGCAAGCGGTGACGTTCTATCAGGGCGGCGGCAAGATCGATTCATGGCTGCGCCATCGACGTATTGGTGTGCCGACGCAACTGTCGGTGGATCACTTGCTGGCCAGTTCGGCGATTCCGTTGTTGTTCGCGCCGGTGAAAATCGGCGATGAATATTTTGGCGACGGCGCCGTGCGGCAATCGGCGCCGATCAGCCCGGCGCTGCATTTAGGGGCGAGCCGGGTGCTCGTGGTCGGTGTCAGCGGCAACCCGCGCGGGTTTGATCCGCAGCAGCCGCTGGAGCGCGCCTACACCGGGCAACAACCGACGCTGGCGCAGATTGGCGGGCACATGCTCAACAGCACGTTCATTGACAGCCTGGAGAGCGACATCGAGTTGCTCCAGCGTCTCAACCAGTTCAGCCACTTGATGCCTGCCGGCACGCCGACGCGCGAGTTGGGCGTGGCACCGGTGGAGGTGCTGGTGATTTCGCCGAGTCAGCCGATCGATGAGATCGCGGCGCGGCATCGCCAGGAGTTGCCGGCGGCGTTGCGTTTGTTTCTGCGCGGGCCGGGGGCGACCAAGACCAGTGGGGCAGGGGTGTTGAGTTATCTGCTGTTCGAGGCGGGGTATTGCAGCGAGTTGATTGATCTGGGACGGCGCGATGCGTTGGCCAAGCGCGAGGAGCTGTGCCGGTTTTTGGGATTGCCATTTTAAAGCAAAAAGATCGCAGCCTTCGGCAGCTCCTACATTGG
>NZ_AKJR01000320.1:0-3561 GCF_000282235.1 Pseudomonas sp. GM24
TTCCCGCGCGCATTACAAACAGCGCCCGGAAGCAGGTTCCCTCTGGAACAGAAACGAACACGCCCGCAAACAACGCGAACTTGGCTGCGGGCTCACGCTTTACGGTTGGGATGGTGACAACCTCGCCTGGGAAAGCAGTCCGGCACAGAGCGATGGCGAACCCGGCCGCACGGTGCACTACGTCTTCGAACCGGGCACTTTTGTCCCTGTGGCCCAGGCTGTACGGCATGCGCCAATTGATCTGATTGGGCTGCCGGATTACAGCGGTGAATACAGCCTCGATGACGACCCGGTGTGGAATCACAAGGTAACGGCTTTACCGTTTGATGCGTTGGTCTGGTATCAGTGTGATCACCTCGGCACGCCGCAGGAATTGACGGACTCGCACGGCAACATGGCCTGGACCGCGCAGTACAAGGCGTGGGGACAGGTGACGGAGCAGCGTTCGGAGTGGGCGCAGCAGCATGGCGTGATGAACCCGATACGGTTCCAGGGGCAGTATCACGATCATGAGACGGGGCTGCATTACAATCGCTACCGATACTACGATTCTGAGGTAGGGCGTTTCATTTCACAGGACCCGATTGGGCTGGCTGGTGGACTGAACCTTTATCATTACGTACCTAACCCGCTGGAGTGGATTGATCCACTTGGCCTTTCCGCCTCTTCTGATCTACCTCGGATGAAAGGTACGAGTATTCCTCGCGCCGGTAGAACGTTGAACAGCGCCGGATTTTCGAAAACCAAAGACAATGGGGTTAACGAAACCTGGAAGCATGCAGACGGTTCAGAGGTCAGGGTTCACAAGTACGGAAACTTGAATGCCTGCCCTCACAAATCTGGCAACAATGCACACATCCATAAACAGGATCCGTCCAATCATCAACTGGATGATGAGGGTAAAGTTTCCACCGATCCTAATAAAACTCACATTGGCATTCGTAATCCTGCCGATTTACCAGCTGTCCGAGGGAGACCACACGGATCATGAGTTATGAATACAAATTGGTGTTTGACGACAACTCTACAGCTCAGCATGTCATCGACATTGTTAAAGCTAGTAGTGCTTGTGTTCGCTCGGGCGACGGTGATCTTTATTTGAAGGATCACTCGTTGAATAGCAGTGGGGCTTACGATACTCGTCTCATTTATGGGGATGATGAATCCCTGTGGCTCCAAGTGAATTTCCAATCAGCAGAACTGTACGCCCTACTTAAAAAAGCACTCAATGGAAGAAATTTCAGGTGTCTTGAAGATGGGGACGAGGATGAAGAGGTTGGCTTAAATGAGGCCTTCCGCGTGTAGGTTGACTCTCGGTCAAATTGCAGCCGAATAGCCACTTTTTAATCTCTAAAAATTTATGAAATATATCAGGGGCAGGCCACGTTTTTGAAGGTTGATTAAACGCAACCTGCCTCTGATAAAACTCTCTGCCATTGGTGGTCGAAAGACGCGAAATTGATCGAGGCTGCAGTCAACCCTCGTAGTCGAAGGAATGACAACATGAAAGACGCCATTCGCTTGGGCGACTCCACCACTCACGGTGGCAAAGTCCTCGAAGCCTTTTCCCAGACTGACCTCAACGGCAAGCCCATCGCAGGGGTTGGCCACAAAGTCAGTTGTCCTCTGTGCAAAGGCATTTTTCCAATTGCCGAAGGCAGCAGCACTTACACCGTCGATGGAACGCCCATCGCGCTGGACGGCATGAAAACCGCCTGCGGGGCCGCGCTGATTGCCAGTGGCCCGAAAGGAGCGGTGGTCAGTTGAATCCGCGAGGGTGAGCTTTTCGTTCGCCCTCAGGAATACTGCAAGTAAACAACCTGGCTTCATCCATTAAAGGAATAAACATGAAGAACACCGCTTTGATCCTCGCACTGACCGCCGCTCTGGGCACCGTCAATGTTGCTCACGCAGAAGGACCGGACGCCGCTACGTTGAAAGGGATGTACGACACTGGGCGTAACATGTCCGGTCTGATTAACCATTGCGTTGACAAAGGTTTCCTGAAAGCTGAAAGCGCTACGAACGCCAATAAAATGGTGGCGTTTGTTGCTGGTATTCCAGGGCAGATGGACAAGAGCGACGGCGATAAGAACGAGGCCCATGGTCGCAAGGGTGAAGTATTGGACGATGGTCAATACAAAACCCTGGAGGCCAATCTGCCGCCGAGTCTGACGCTGAAGCAGTGGTGCGAGCAGGCGGATCAAGGCATGCGTCAGGGATTGGAGCGTGTGGGTCTGTAATCTCCTTGGTGATTGATCGTTCCCACGCGCAACAATGGAATGCCTCAAGGGACGCTCCGCGTTCCAGTTCGCGAAGGGACGCGGAGCGTGGGAGCGATCAGCGTTGGAGGTTATTTCGCGGAGAACTTCAACACCACGCTGTGGCTGTAAGTCTGCCCCGGATCAAGCCGAGTGCTCGGGAAGTCCGGCTGATTCGGTGAATCCGGATAATGCTGAGTCTCCAGAGTAAACGCGCCCCAGTGCGGATACACCTTGCCACCCTTGCCCTTGACGGTGCCGTCGAGGAAGTTGCTGGTATAGAACTGCACACCCGGTTCCGTGGTGAACAACTGCAGCACGCGACCGGACTGCGGGTCACTCACCTCAGTCGCTACTTTGCCGATATCGCCCTTGGTATCCAGCGCCCAGTTGAAATCGAACCCACCCTGTTTCGGCTCGGCAAATTTCAGCTGCGGATGATCAGCCTTGATGTGCGTGCCGATTGCGGTCGGTTTGCTGAAGTCCATCGGCGTGCCGGCCACGGGTGCCAGTTCGCCGGTCGGGATCAGCTTGGCGGTGACCGGGGTGTAATGGCTGGCGTGCAGGGTGGCGACCTGTTTGAGGATGTCGCCATTGCCGGCGCCGGCGAGGTTGAAGTAGCTGTGGTTGGTCAGGTTGAGCACGGTCGGTTTGTCGGTGCTGGCCTTGTAGTCGATGCGCAGTTCGTTGTTGTCGGTGAGGCGATAGGTCACTTCAGTGGTGAGGTTGCCGGGGAAACCCATTTCGCCGTCCGCCGAGAGATAGGTCAGGGTCACGCCGACCGAATCCTTGTCCTTAGTTTCCTGGGCCTTCCAGACTTTCTTGTCGAAGCCCGATGTGCCGCCGTGCAGCGCGTTGGTCTTGTCGTTCTGCGGCACTTGATAGCGCTTGCCGTCGAGTTCGAACGCGCCTTCGGCGAGGCGATTGCCGAAGCGGCCGATGGTTGCGCCGAAGTAAGCGGTGCCTTTCTGATAGCCCTGCACATCGTCGAAGCCGAGTACGACGTCGTCGAACTTGCCGTGCTTGTCGGCGACTTTCAGCGATTGCAGGGTCGCGCCGTAGGTGATGACGGTGGCTTGCATGCCGTGGCTGTTGCGCAGGATGTATTGCTCGACGGGCGTGCCGTCATTGGTTTTACCGAAGGCTTTGTGTTCGGCGCTGAGGCCGGCCGCGTTGGCGGAGAGGGTGGCGATCATCAGGGACAGTCCGAGGCCGGAGAGCAGGTGACGGGATTGAAGCATGGTTGACCTTCCTTTTTGTTGTTGTTTTCAAAATGGCGCCGATGCCGTGTAGGAGCTGC
>NZ_AKJR01000321.1:41-4990 GCF_000282235.1 Pseudomonas sp. GM24
TTGTTTTTTAAAAGACAAGATCAAAAGATCGCAGCCTTCGGCAGCTCCTACATGGAATCCGTATGGCGATCAGACGGCGGCGTTGTAGAACTGCTCGCTGCTCTTCTGCTCCACCAGCGCCTGCTCGATCGCGGCCTGATGCACCTCGTCGGAATGCTCCTCGCGGGCTTCCGGCTGAATACCCAGACGCGCAAACAGTTGCATGTCCTTGTCCGCCTGCGGGTTGGCGGTGGTCAGCAACTTGTCGCCGTAGAAAATCGAGTTGGCCCCAGCAAAGAATGCGAGGGCCTGCATCTGCTCGTTCATCGCTTCGCGGCCGGCGGACAGGCGCACGTGGGATTGCGGCATGAGGATGCGCGCCACGGCGAGCATGCGGATGAAGTCGAACGGGTCGACGTCTTCGGCGTTTTCCAGTGGCGTACCGGCGACTTTCACCAGCATGTTGATCGGCACCGATTCCGGATGCTCCGGCAGGTTGGCCAACTGGATCAGCAGATTGGCGCGGTCATCCAGCGATTCACCCATACCGAGGATGCCGCCGGAGCAGATCTTCATTCCCGACTCACGCACGTAAGCCAGGGTCTGCAGACGCTCGCTGTAAGTACGGGTGGTGATGATGCTGCCGTAGAACTCGGGCGACGTGTCGAGGTTGTGGTTGTAGTAATCGAGACCGGCCTTGGCCAGTGCTTCGGTCTGGTCCTGGTCGAGACGGCCAAGAGTCATGCAGGTTTCCAGGCCCATGGCCTTTACGCCTTCAACCATTTTCAGCACGTACGGCATGTCTTTGGCCGACGGATGCTTCCACGCCGCGCCCATGCAAAAACGTGTCGAGCCGATTGCCTTGGCGCGTGCTGCCTCTTCGAGGACCTTCTGCACTTCCATCAGCTTTTCTTTTTCCAGGCCGGTGTTGTAGTGACCGGACTGCGGGCAGTACTTGCAGTCTTCCGGACAGGCACCGGTCTTGATCGACAGCAGGGTCGAAACCTGAACGCGGTTGGCGTTGAAATGTGCGCGGTGCACCGTTTGCGCCTGGAACAGCAAGTCGTTGAATGGCTGTACGAAGAGTGCTTTGACTTCGGCCAGAGACCAGTCGTGACGCAGGGTGGCGGTGGTGCTCGCGCTCATGGGTAGTTCCTTGGTTATGCTTGGCTGGCGGCTGCGGGAATGGAATACCCACAGGCGCGACACGGATGTTCGGCATATTTAAGGAAGAGTCATGCGCTGTCAACCACGATACGAAGGACCGGTTTACATCTGTTTAAATAATGTACAAACCTGCCTGCTTTGCGATGAGCCGGCAGAAGCAGAAATGCCAATTTGCGTGGCTTGCGAAACTGATCTGCCCTGGCTCGGCGACCACTGCCAGACCTGCGCCTTGCCACTCCTCGCCGCGGGCCTGACCTGCGGCGAGTGCCTGCTAGAGCCGCCGGCGTTCGAACAGGTGGTGGTGCCGTGGCAGTATGGCTTCCCCGTCGACAGTTTGATTACGCGCTTTAAACACAACGCAAAATGGCCGTTTGGCCACCTGCTCGCCGACGTTCTCGGGCAATACCTGCAACATCGCTTCGATGAGGGTTTGCCACGGCCTGATGCGTTGTTGCCGGTACCGCTGGCGAATAAACGCCTGCGTCAACGCGGGTTCAACCAGGCAGCTATGTTGGCGCGGTGGTTGAGTGAGTCGCTGGATCTGCCGTGTGAAGAAACGGTTCTGCGCCGAGTCAAGGACACCGATGCCCAGCAGTCGCTCGACGCCAAATCGCGTAAACGTAATCTGCGCAATGCCTTCGACCTCATGCCGGATGCGCAGGTAAAAAACCGACATCTCGCGCTGGTTGATGACGTATTGACCACCGGCGCTACCGCACAGGCTCTCGCCCGGTTGCTGATGAACGCTGGCGCCGCGCGGGTCGATGTCTATTGCCTGGCCCGCACGCCAAAGCCTGGAGGTTGAAGTCGACACAATCCCCCGTGGGAATGAGCCTGCTCGCGATAGCGTCATCATTGCCAACATTTATGCTGACTGATCCACCGCCATCGCGAACAGGCTCACTCCTACAATGGATTTGGGTTCGGCTTGACTCTCGCGTTGCGAGCGGCCAACTTCCTCCCCCACCGCCACAGCAAAAAAGCACCCCATCCATGTCTATGCCGTCCCTGTTGTCCCAGCACATCGTCCGCCGTCCGCAGCGCATCGCCTTGCTGCAACACATCGCCGAGCAGGGTTCGATCACCCGCGCCGCGAAGAGCGCAGGCCTGAGCTACAAGGCGGCGTGGGACGCCATCGATGAGTTGAACAACCTGGCGCAAAAACCATTGGTCGAGCGTGCCGTCGGTGGCAAGGGTGGCGGCGGCGCGAAACTGTCCAGCGAAGGCGAGCGCGTTTTGCGCCTGTATCAGAAGCTGCAAGCCTTGCAGGCCCAAGTGCTGGAAGCGGCGGAAGATGCCAGCGATCTGGATCTGCTCGGTCGTTTGATGCTCAGAACCAGCGCGCGCAACCAGTTGCACGGCAAAGTCGTGGCGATCGAAGCGCAGGGCCGCAATGACCTGATCCGCCTCGAACTGGCCGAAGGTCTGTGCCTCGACGCGCAGATCACCCACGACAGCACCGTGCATCTGGAGCTGCAAAGCGGTACCGAAGTGGTGGCGCTGATCAAGGCTGGCTGGCTGGAATTGCTCGGCACCGAGCAATCTGCAACGTCTGGTCACAATCTTCTGAAGGGCACTATCGAAGCGATTCTCGACGCCGAGGACGGCCCTAGCGAAGTACGGATTACCCTGCCCAACGGCCATACCCTCTGCGCCTTGGCTGAGCCGCTCGATTTGCGCACTCGCGGGCTGACCGTCGAGCAACCGGTGCAGGTGCAGTTTTCGCCGTCCAATGTGCTGATCGGCACGCCGCTGTAATCAGGCGCTGCAACGAAAGCGTCATCGACGCTCATTAAGGTAGCTGCCAAAACCAAGCAGGGAGCCTGATGTGAGCCTATTAGAAGAAAACCAATCCACTGATCTGGAAAAGATGGTCGGCCTCAGCCGTCGTGGTTTCATCGGCGCCGGTGCGCTGTGCGGCGCGGCGATGTTCCTCGGTGGCAGTCTGTTGAGCCGCAGCGCGCTGGCCACCGGCGTCAGCGCCGGCAACAGCCGCCTGCTCGGTTTCGAGAGCATTCCCGCTGCGACCACCGATGTCATCACGCTGCCCAAAGGCTACAAGTCTTCGGTGCTGATCAGTTGGGGCCAGCCATTGCAGAAAAACGGTCCGGCCTTCGACCCGAGCGGTAACGGCACCGCGGCCGCACAGGAAGTGCAGTTCGGCGACAACAACGACGGCATGAGCCTGTTCGCCTTCCCCGACGACCGCAACCGCGCGTTGATGGCGATCAACAACGAATACACCAACTACCGCTACCTCTACCCGCACGGCGGCATGCCGCAATCGGCCGAAGACGTGCGCAAGGCGCTGGCCTGCGAAGGCGTGTCGGTGATCGAAGTGCAGCGCAAGAACGGTCAGTGGCAGTTCGTCCAAGGCTCGCGCTACAACCGCCGCATTCACGGCAACTCGCCGCTGCGCATCAGCGGCCCGGCGGCCGGTCACGACTTGATGAAAACCGCCGCCGACAAACACGGCAAGAAAGTCCTCGGCACGTTCCAGAACTGCGCCAACGGCAAAACGCCGTGGGGCACTTACCTGACCTGCGAAGAAAACTTCACCGACTGCTTCGGCAGCAGCAACGCCCAGCAGCAGTTCGACCCGGCGCAGAAGCGCTACGGCGTCTCGGTCGCCAGCCGCGAGATCAACTGGCACCCGTACGACCCGCGCTTCGACATGGCGAAGAACCCCAACGAACTCAACCGACACGGCTGGGTGGTCGAGATCGATCCGTTCGATCCGCAATCGACCCCGGTCAAACGCACGGCACTGGGCCGCTTCAAACATGAAAACGCCGCCCTGGCCGAGACCGACGACGGTCGCGCCGTGGTGTACATGGGCGACGACGAGCGTGGCGAATTCATCTACAAATTCGTCAGCCGCGACCGCATCAACCACCGCAACGCCAAGGCCAACCGCGACATCCTCGACCACGGCACCTTGTACGTAGCGAAATTCGACAACGGCGACAGCAACCCCGATCACCCGAAAGGCCAGGGCCAGTGGATCGAGCTGACCCACGGCAAAAACGGCATCGACGCCAGCAGCGGCTTTGCCGATCAGGCTGAAGTGCTGATCCATGCGCGCCTTGCCGCCAGCGTGGTCGGCGCAACGCGCATGGACCGTCCGGAATGGATCGTCGTCAGCCCGAAGGACGGCCAGGTCTATTGCACCCTGACCAACAACGCCAAGCGCGGCGAGGACGGCCAACCAGTCGGTGGGCCGAACCCGCGTGAGAAAAACGTCTACGGGCAGATCCTGCGCTGGCGCACCGACCGTGACGATCACGCGTCGAAGTCGTTTGCCTGGGATCTGTTTGTGGTCGCCGGCAATCCGGGCGTACATGCCGGAACGCCGAAGGGTGGCTCGAAGAACATCACCCCGCAGAACATGTTCAACAGCCCGGATGGCTTGGGCTTCGACAAGGCCGGGCGCTTGTGGATTCTCACCGATGGCGACTCCAGTAACGCTGGGGACTTTGCCGGGATGGGCAATAACCAGATGCTTTGCGCCGATCCGAAGACCGGTGAAATTCGTCGGTTCATGGTCGGGCCGATTGGTTGTGAAGTGACGGGCATCAGCTTCTCGCCGGATCAGAAAACCCTGTTTGTCGGGATTCAGCATCCGGGGGAGAACGGTGGTTCGACCTTCCCTGAGCATTTGCCGAATGGCAAGCCGCGGTCTTCGGTGATGGCGATTACTCGCGAGGATGGTGGAATCGTCGGCGCCTGACAGGCCCTCATCGCGAGCAGGCTCACTTCTACATTTGGAATGCGTGCGTTCCCCTGTGGGAGTGAGCCTGCTC
>NZ_AKJR01000322.1:0-843 GCF_000282235.1 Pseudomonas sp. GM24
AGAGCGTGGGAACGATCAGTCCGGCAAAAAGGTTTAGAAGTCACCCCAAAGCTGTTGGGCCACCGCCAGCGCAACCACTGGCGCCGTCTCTGTGCGCAACACCCGTGGGCCGAGGCGGGCGGCGTGGAAGCCGTTGCCTTTGGCTTGCTCGACTTCGGCGTCAGTCAGCCCACCTTCAGGCCCGATCAAGAACGCCAGCGTCGCCGGTTTGGCATGACTCACCAACGGCTCCGCCACCGGATGCAACACCAGTTTCAACTCGGCTTCGGTCTGTTTGATCCAGTCCGCCAGCAACACCGGCGGATGAATCACCGGCACCCGCGAGCGCCCACATTGTTCACAGGCGCTGATCGCCACCTGACGCCAGTGCAGCAGGCGTTTGTCGGCGCGTTCGTCCTTGAGACGGACTTCGCAGCGGTCGCTGAAGATCGGCGTAATTTCATTCACGCCCAGTTCGGTGGCTTTCTGAATTGCCCAATCCATGCGCTCGCCACGGGACAGTCCCTGGCCGAGGTGGATGTGCAGCGGCGATTCGACCTGGCCGGCGAATTGTTCGTCGATCTGCACGGTTACACGTTTCTTGCCGACTTCCAGCAGGGCGCCGCGAAATTCATGGCCGGAACCGTCGAACAGCTGCACCGCATCGCCCTCGGCCATGCGCAGCACGCGGCTGATGTAGTGCGCCTGGGCTTCCGGCAGTTCGTGTTCGCCGGTGCTCAGGGGGGCGTCGATAAAGAAGCGGGACAGTCTCATTTCGGGTCTCTCAGATTAGATCGTTCCCACGCTCTGCGTGGGAATGCCTCAATGGACGCTCTGCGTCCGCTTTGGGACGCGGAGCGTCCC
>NZ_AKJR01000323.1:0-3490 GCF_000282235.1 Pseudomonas sp. GM24
GGTCGATGTATCCCGAAAGACAACTCGATCGGCTCCCTCTCCCTCTGGGAGAGGGCTGGGGTGAGGGGCTCTTGATCTTCAATCGCGACCCTTGATGGTCTGACTACGCTGCCCATTCGCGCCCACCGGCACTTCCCCCTTGAGCGTCACCCGACGCACCACCCGATCCTGAGTGCCGTAATCATCAATCGCGTAATGCTGCGTCGAACGGTTATCCCAGATCGCCACATCACCGGCCTTCCAGCGCCAGCGCACGATGTTTTCCTGGCGGATCACATGGCTCTGCAAAAGCCCGAACAAATGCGCCGAATCAGCCTGCGAGTAACCTTTGATGCGTTTAACGAAATGCCCCAGCAGCAAGCTCTTTTCGCCACTGATCGGATGCACGCGGACCACCGGGTGCTCAGTCTCGTAAACGGTAGAGGTGAAGACCTTGCGATAGCGCTCAAGCTTCTCTACCGAGACGTCCGGCTTGGCGCTGGCGTAGTCGTATTCGTTGCTGTGCACGGCGACCAGTTTGTCGGCCAGTTCACGCAGCTCGGTCGGCAAGCCGTTGTACGCCGTCGCGGTGTTGGCCCACAGCGTGTCGCCACCGAAGGCCGGCGCGACGACCGAGCGCAGGATCGAGGCTTTCGGGTAAGCGTCGACGAAGGTCACGTCGGTGTGCCAGGAGCTGGCGCGCTGACCTTCAGCGCCGTCCAGTTCGAGCAGATAACGCGTGCCTTCACGCGACGGCACGGTCGGATGCGCTACGGGCTCACCGAGCAAATGAGCGAAAGCTTCCTGACGCTGATCGTCGAGTTGGGTCTGTTCACGGAAGAACACGACTTTGTACTGAACCAGCGCCTGCTGAATGGCTTCGACGGTGGCGGCGTCCAGTTCACCGGACAAATGCACGCCACGGATCTCGGCGCCGATACGACCGGCTACCGGGTGGATTTCCAGCGCGTGGACAGCGGGTTTTACTGCGAGTGCGGCATTGCTCATGGGTAGACCCTCATCGACTGCTTACGGTTTTTAACGGCAGCGAAACAACGCTCTATCTATATTCCATTTACATCTAATAGATATTCACATGCTTCGTTGACGGAATAAGAGCTTGCATTTAAAACCTCTAGTAACCCTCGTCGCAAATGCCTTCGAGCTATTTTTAGGATGCCGGAAAAGCATATGGATCTTCGCCAGTTGCGTTACTTCATCGCCCTCAACGAACACCGCAGTTTTGTCCGTGCGGCGGACGCCATGGGCATCACTCAACCGGCGTTCAGTCGCAGTATTCAGGGGTTGGAGCAGGAGTTCGGCTGCGTGCTGGTGGATCGCGGCAACAAGGACTTGCGCCCCACGCCTGAAGGTCAGGTGGTGCTGCAGCACGCCCTGAGCCTGGTGCAGGGCGCGGCGCTGCTCAGTGCCGAAGTGACGCAGATGACCAAGCTCGATGCCGGCGAGGTGCACTTCGGTTGCGGTCCGGCGCCGGCGGTGAAATTGGTGCCGGACGCGGTGGCGCAATTCATCAACGCGCACCCGAAAGTGCGCACCTGTTTTCAGGTGGATAACTGGGAAAAACTCAGTCGCGCGTTGAGCCGTGAAGAGATCGAGTTCTTTATCGCCGACATTCGTCATTTCGAATCCGATCCGAACTTCCAGACCCAGGCGCTGACACCCAAACGCGGAGTGTTTTTCTGCCGGCCGGGGCATCCGTTGCTGGCCAAGGAAAGCCTGTCGACCAACGACATGTTCGACTACCCGCTGGCGACCACGCTGATCCCGCCGGGAATTCGCAAATTGCTGGCGAACCTCAGCGGCCGCATCGATTTTTCCCCGACCATCGAGACCGAGCACTTTCCGGCGCTGGTGAAAGTGGTGCTGCAATCCAATGCGATTGGCGTGGGCACGGAAGAGGCGTTTGTCGAGGACATTGCCAAGGGTTCGCTGGTGTTGCTGCACTGGCGTAATTTGCCGCAGAACCTGGAGAGCATGAATGCGCGTTGCGGGATTGTCAGCCGTACCGGGTTTCGGCTGTCGCCGGCGGCACGGGCGATGATCGAGACGTTGGTGGCGGTGGATCGGCAGGAAGTCAGCGTCGCCGTTTAAAGGGTTCGTTCCCACGCAGAGCGTGGGAACGATCGGTGTACGTTAGAGCTTGGCTGCTGCCAACTCAGGCGCCACCCAATCGGTGACCTTGAACGACTTGCGAATCAGCTTCTGCTGCGCCGCCAGATCCACCTTGTCCTGCAAGCTGCCGAGGAACACCGGATCCAGTGTCGACGGGAACACTTCGCTCAATTTCTGATCCTGCAGATCCTGCGTCAGGATCACCGGTGGATAACTGGCCAAACCCGAGACCAGTTGCACGTAAGCCGCCTTGTTGCTGTCCTCGGTCAGCCACTCAACCGCCTGCTGCTGCGCCTTGAGCAATTTCTCCACCGCTTCCGGGTGCGCGTCGACAAACTTGCCCGTGCCGACCAGTACCGACTGCACGCTGCCTGCGCCACCGAGATCCTTGGTGTTCAGCGGCAACTCGGCCAGCCCCTTGGCCTGCAATGCGGTCAACCCGGAGCTGCCCCATGACGCATCGATCTGCTTGGCTGCCAACGCCGCGACCGCAGCATTGAAATCCAGATTGATCACTTTCAGATCCTTCTCGCTCAGACCCTGACTGGCCAGCGCCGCATCAAACGACAACTGGGTTGCCGTGCCTCGGAAGATCGCCACGCGTTTGCCTTTCAGATCCTGCAGAGTCTTGATCCCTGACCCCGGCACCACGCCCAGATACTGTTTTACCCCACGCGCACTGGCGCTGAGCAAACGCGTATCCAGGCCATTGGACTTGCCGATGATTGCCGCCAGATCGCCCAGATACGCCAGATCGACCTGACCATTGGCAAACGCCTCGTTGATCACCGGCCCGGCACCTTTGAAGAAATTCCAGTGAATCTTGATGCCCTGATCGGCGAAGGCTTTTTCAAAAATCTGCTGATCGCGCAACACATCAACCACGCCCCCACCGCTGTGCTGAGTGCCGGCGCTCAGGTCAGGCACGGCGATCCTGATTTCCTTGAGTTCGTCGGCATGCGCGGTAAACGCCAGCAGACCCGCCAGAGCAGGAACGGCAAACAGACTGAAAACACGTTTGAAGGGAAGGTTCATGGGTGCAGCTCCTTGATCACGACGGGCGTTGAGGAGCCGAAAGTAGGCCGAATGACTACCTACGCTTAAATACTATAAATGCACATTTTTATAGCTTTTAAAGCTAAGCAAGCATTAACGGGGCTTGCAGCGGCGTATGCATTAACAGCATCGAAAATATTCTTCGAATGCATTGGATGCGTGTGGGTTGGAAGCCTTAAATGGCGCTGCTTATCTCTAAAACTAACTTATTAACGATTATTTATAACTATTAGCTCTTAGTTAATGCCGCGAGAGTTCGCAGCCTTCGGCAGCTCCTACAGGGGTCAATTCAAGGACGCATTCCCCCGTAGGAGCTGCCGCA
>NZ_AKJR01000324.1:0-3787 GCF_000282235.1 Pseudomonas sp. GM24
CTCCCACAGGTTTCAGGGGTTCAGAGGACCATCGCGGCCACCCAGCCGAACGCCAGCAGCGGCAGGTTGTAGTGCAGGAACGTCGGCACCACGGTGTCCCAGATGTGGTGATGCTGGCCGTCGATGTTCAGACCGGAGGTCGGGCCCAGCGTCGAGTCCGAGGCCGGCGAGCCGGCGTCGCCCAAAGCACCAGCGGTACCGACGATGCACACGATAGCGATCGGGCTGAAGCCCAGTTGCACGCACAGCGGCACGAAAATCGCCGCCAGAATAGGCACCGTGGAAAACGACGAACCAATCCCCATGGTTACCAGCAACCCGACCAGCAGCATCAACAACGCGCCGATGCCCTTGCTGTGATTGATCCACGACGCCGACGACTCGACCAGGGTCTGTACCTCACCGGTGGCCTTCATCACCTCGGCAAACCCGGAGGCGGCGATCATGATGAAGCCGATCATCGCCATCATCTTCATGCCCTCGGTGAAGAGGTCATCGGTCTCGCGCCATTTCACAATGCCCGACACCGAGAAGATCAGGAAACCGACCAGCGCCCCGATAATCATCGAGTCCAGCAGCAGTTGCACGATGAACGCAGCGGCAATCGCCACACCGGCAATCATCAGGCTCAGCGGGTTGTACTGCACCGCCACTTGCTCGACCTGCTCAATCTTCGCCAGGTCGTATACGCGCCGCTTGCGATAAGTGATGAACGCCATCGCCAGGCCGAAGACCATGCCCAGCGCCGGAATGCCCATGGCGTGGGTGACATTGATGCCGCTGATATCAACACCGCTACGGGCAACGTTGGCCAGCAGGATTTCATTGAGGAAGATGTTGCCGAAGCCCACCGGCAGGAACATGTACGGCGTGATCAGACCGAAGGTCATGACGCACGCGATCAGCCGGCGATCGAGTTGCAGCTTGGTCAGTACATAGAGAAGTGGCGGCACCAGTAGCGGAATGAACGCGATGTGGATCGGCAGGATGTTCTGCGAAGCGATCGCCACGACCCACAGCAAGCCGATCAGCAGCCATTTGACGCTGCCACCGCCGGTCGCATGCTGGCGATCAACCATCGCCAGCGCCTTGTCAGCCAGGGCATGGGCCAGGCCCGACTTGGCAATCGCCACGGCGAAAGCGCCGAGCAACGCGTAGGACAACGCCACCGTCGCCCCGCCGCCCAGGCCGCTGTTGAACGCCTTGAGCGTGGCGTCGATGCCCAGGCCACCGGTCAGGCCGCCGACCAGCGCGCCAACGATCAAGGCGATCACTACGTGCACGCGGGACAGGCTGAGAATCAGCATGACGCCGACTGCCGCTATGACTGCATTCATTTCACTTCCTCGAAAAACACTGCGGTGGAAAACCGACCGCCAGACAGAATGAGTCCGCCAACGGTTCACCGGCGGATTTGCAAAGAGGGTCTTATTAGAAGGGCGCGCACTGTGCCGCAGAGTGGCCGCAGTGTCAAAGCGAGTGGGCGATTTCGGCTGCGGCAATCGGTCATATTGTGTTTCAAGGATAAAGAAAGCCGAAACGCGGCCGTTACAGTGCAAAGTCTCAGATATTTATCGAATAAGGACGTCTCCATGTCGCTCAGACAACTTTCCATCCAATGGAAAATCACCCTGCTCGCCGGCCTCTGCCTGGCCGGTATCGTGACCCTGTTGGTGGGTCTTTCGCTGTATCGCATGGAGCACAGTTCTGAACTGGTGAAAGCTTCGAGCATGGAGATGCTCACCGAGTCGGCGCAAGCGCGCATCGAGTCGCAAGGTGAAGTGCAGGCTGCCGGCATTCGCCAGCAATTCATGGACGCCTATCAGTACGGCCACGGTTTCTCGCGGCAGGTGCTGTTCCTGCGCGAACAGGCCGAAAAGCGCTTCCTCGATGCTTTCGATCTGCGTGAAGACATGACCCGTCAGGTCAAATCGGCGCTGCAAGCCAACCCGGACCTGCTCGGTCTGTCGCTGGTGTTCGAAGCCAACGCACTGGACGGCAAAGACGAACTGTTCGCCGGCCAGGCTGAACTGGGCAGCAACGACAAGGGCCGTTTCGCCCTGTACTGGTCGCAACCAACCCCGGGCAAAGTCACCTCGATGGCCCTGCCGGAAAGCGACATGGCCGACACCAGCACCGGTCCCAGCGGTCAAGCGGCCAACGCCTGGTTCACCTGCCCGCGCGCCACGCTCAAGCCGTGTGTGATCGAACCGTACTTCTATGTGATCGACGGGCAAAACGTGCTGATGACCAGCATCGTCTTCCCGCTGATGGTCAACGGCAAAGTCATCGCTTCGCTGTCGGTCGACATCAACCTCAACAGCCTGCAAGCGATCAGCCAGGGCGCGAGCAAAAAGCTCTATGACGGCCAGACCGCCGTGAGCATCATCAGCCCCGCCGGCCTGCTCGCCGGTTACAGCCCGGATGCCGGCAAACTCAGCCAGCGTCTGGATGCGGTGGATAAAACCAGCGGCGCCGAGTTGCTCAGCAAGCTCGCCTCCAGCACAAGCGTCAGCAGCCTGCACAGCAACGGCCAGTTGAAAGTGCTGTCGCCATTTCAACCGATTCCCGGGGGTCCGTCGTGGGGCGTGCTGCTGGATGTGCCAGAGAAAGTCCTGGTCAGCCGCGCCGAAGCGCTCAAGCAACAACTGGACGCGAGCAACAACTCCGGCACGCTGATCGAATTGAGCCTCGGCGTGCTGGCCGCGTTGATCGGCTTGCTGCTGGTGTGGCTGATGGCGCGCAGCGTGACCAAGCCGATCCTCGGCGTGGCGCACATGCTTGAAGACATCGCCAGCGGCGAAGGCGATCTGACCCGCCGTCTGGCCTATGACAAAAAGGACGAACTCGGGCAACTGGCCGGTTGGTTCAACAAGTTCCTCGACAAGTTGCAGCCGATCATTGCCGAGGTGAAACGCTCGGTGCAGGACGCGCGCAACACCGCCGACCAGTCTTCGGCCATCGCCACGCAAACCAGCGCCGGCATGGAGCAGCAATACCGCCAGGTCGATCAGGTTGCCACTGCCTCCCACGAAATGAGCGCCACCGCGCAAGACGTCGCCCGCAGCGCCGCGCAGGCTGCCGAAGCCGCCAAGGATGCTGATCGCGCGACCCGTCAGGGCCTGACCGTGATCGACCGCACCACCGCGAGCATCGACACCCTCGCCGCCGACATGAGCGCAGCCATGGTGCAAGTCGAAGGCCTGGCCGCCAACAGCGAGAAGATCGGCGCGGTGCTGGAAACCATTCGTGCGATTGCCGAGCAGACTAACTTGCTCGCGCTTAATGCCGCGATCGAAGCGGCGCGCGCCGGTGAGGCCGGACGCGGTTTTGCCGTGGTAGCCGACGAAGTCCGCAACCTCGCCCGCCGCACACAAGAGTCGGTGGAAGAGACCCGTCAGGTCATCGAGCAACTGCAAACCGGTACGCAAGATGTGGTTGGTTCGATGGGCAACAGCCATCGTCAGGCTCAGGGCAGTGTCGAGCAGGTTGGCCAGGCTGTGACGGCGCTGCGCCAGATTGGCGATGCGGTCACGGTGATCAGCGACATGAACCTGCAGATTGCCAGCGCGGCGGAAGAGCAGAGCGCGGTGGCCGAGGAGATCAATAACAACGTGGCGACGATTCGCGATGTGACCGAGTCGTTGTCCGGGCAGGCGAATGAGTCGGCGCGGGTGAGTCAGTCGCTCAATAGTCTGGCGAATCAGCAGCAGAGTTTAATGGATCAGTTTCGGGTTTGATTCGCAGGTTGTGGGGTGTCAGTGAGATTCCCCCCTCACCCCAGCCC
>NZ_AKJR01000325.1:0-2667 GCF_000282235.1 Pseudomonas sp. GM24
TAATCGACCCGGTGTTTCAGGTCGGCGCATAGCGCAAGACCGCTCGGTTGGCTCCCTCTCCTGGGGGAGAGGGCTGGGGTGAGGGGCTACAGGCTACCGGTCAGAACAGGATCTTCGCCACATCGGCAAACTTCTTCGCAAAGTGCACCGTAATCCCTTCCTTCAGATAATCCGGCAATTCCTCAAAATTCCCCCGATTCGGCTCCGGCAAAATCAATTCGAAAATCTTCTGCCGCCGCGCCGCAATCACCTTCTCACGCACCCCGCCAATCGGCAGCACATGCCCGGTCAGGGTCAATTCGCCAGTCATCGCCACGCCTTTCTTCGGCGGTTGATTACGTGCAAGCGAGAGCAGGGCGCTGGCCATGGTCACGCCGGCGCTCGGGCCGTCCTTCGGTGTCGCGCCTTCCGGTACGTGCAGGTGGACGAAGGCTTCGTCGAAGAACTTCGCGTCACCGCCGAATTGCTTCAGATGCGAACTGACGTAGCTGTAGGCGATCTCTGCCGATTCCTTCATCACATCACCCAGTTGCCCGGTGAGTTTGAAACCGCGATTGAGCGTGTGAATCCGCGTCGCTTCGATCGGCAAGGTCGCGCCGCCCATGCTGGTCCACGCCAGACCGGTAATCACGCCGGTGCCGGACAGCACTTGCTCGTTGCGGAACACCGGATGGCCGAGTGACGCTTCAAGGTCTTTCGGCCCGAGTTTGATCACCGCTTTCGGCTCGTCAATCAGCTTCATCACCGCTTTGCGCACCAGTTTGCCCATTTGTTTCTCGAGCTGGCGCACCCCGGCTTCACGGGCGTAACCGTCGATCAAGGCTTTGAGCGCGCTGTCGCTGATGCTCAGGCTGCCCTTGGACACACCGGCCTTTTCCAGCAGTTTCGGCCACAGGTGACGCTTGGCGATGGCGACTTTTTCTTCGGTGATGTAGCCCGACAGGCGAATCACTTCCATGCGGTCCAGCAACGGGCCGGGGATCGAATCGAGGGTGTTGGCAGTGCAGACGAAGAGGACTTTCGACAGGTCCATGCGCAGGTCGAGGTAGTGGTCGAGGAATTCGACGTTCTGCTCCGGGTCGAGGGTTTCCAGCAGTGCCGAGGCCGGGTCGCCCTGGTAGCTCTGGCCCATCTTGTCGATCTCGTCGAGCATGATCACCGGGTTCATCACTTCGACGTCTTTCAACGCCTGCACCAGTTTGCCCGGCTGCGCGCCGATGTAGGTGCGACGGTGTCCCTTGATCTCGGCTTCGTCGCGCATACCGCCGAGGCTGAAGCGGTAGAACGGCCGGCCGAGGGATTCGGCGATGGATTTGCCGACGCTGGTTTTACCTACGCCCGGCGGGCCGACCAGCAGCACGATGGAGCCGCTGATCTCACCTTTATAGGCACCGACGGCGAGGAATTCGAGGATGCGGTCCTTGATGTCGTCCAGGCCCGCGTGGTGTTTGTCGAGAATTTTGCGCGCGTGCTTGAGGTCGAGTTTGTCCTCGCCGTACACGCCCCACGGCACCGAGGTCGCCCAGTCGAGGTAGTTGCGGGTGACCGCGTATTCCGGCGAACCGGTCTCGAGGATCGACAGCTTGTTCATTTCTTCTTCGAGGCGCTTCTGCACCTGCGCCGGCAGGACTTTGCCTTCGAGGCGTTGCTCGAACTGTTCGAGGTCGGCGCTGCGGTCGTCCTTGGTCAGGCCGAGTTCCTGCTGGATAACCTTGAGTTGTTCCTTGAGGAAGAACTCGCGCTGATGCTCGCCGATCTTGCGGTTAACTTCTGCCGAGATCTCTTTTTGCAGGCGCGCGACTTCGACTTCCTTGCGCAGCATCGGCAGGACTTTTTCCATGCGCTTGAGCATCGGCACGCAGTCGAGCACGCCTTGCAGTTCGGGGCCGGTGGCGGAGGTCAGGGCGGCGGCGAAGTCGGTCAGTGGCGACGGGTCGTTGGGGCTGAAGCGGTTGAGGTAGTTTTTCAGCTCTTCGCTGTACAGCGGGTTGAGCGGCAACAGCTCTTTGATCGCGTTGATCAGCGCCATGCCGTAGGCCTTGACCTCATCGGTCGGCTCGGTGGGCTGGTGCGGGTATTCGACTTCGACCAGATACGGTGGGCGATGGTGTTTCAGCCAGGTCTTGATGCGTACGCGGCTGAGGCCTTGGGCGACGAATTGCAGTTTGCCGTTCTCGCGGCTGGCGTGGTGGACTTTGACCAGGGTGCCGTATTGCGGCAGGGCGCCGGTGTCGAAGTGGCGCGGGTCTTCCTGGGGCGTGTCCATGAAGAACAGGGCCAGGGAATGGTGTTCGGATTTACTGACCAGTTCGAGGGTTTCGGCCCAGGGTTCTTCGTTGACGATGACCGGCAGGACTTGGGCCGGGAAGAACGGGCGGTTGTGGATCGGGATGATGTAGACCTTGTCCGGCAGGTTCTGGCCGGGCAGGGCGAGGCCTTTGCCGCTGGAGGTGTGTTCGATGTGTTCGGCTTCGGTGTAGTCGTCGGGGTTTTCCGGGAATTCTTGCTGGTCGCTCATGGGGCACCTGCGCAATGGGGTATGGGTCTTAGATGGGGCAGGGTTTGGGTGGTTTCAATGGCGGGGGATGTTTCTGCTTGTGTGTTCAGGGTTTTGACAGGGTTCACGCTTTTGACTTGGCGGCCTTTGGGCCGACCATGCTCTTTGGG
>NZ_AKJR01000326.1:0-2423 GCF_000282235.1 Pseudomonas sp. GM24
GGGCGGGCGGCGTTCCGATGAAGGGTACGGCCAAATTACATTTCGAATTCCGATTGCAGCGCAGCACGCACGCAATACAGCACGCCTTCCGGCACACGCCCGGCAAACAGCTCGGCCACCTCGGCGACCGACGGCAACTCGCCTTCTCCATCAAGGAACGCGTCCTGCACTTCGCCCATCAATTCTTCAGGCAAATCCAGCGCCTGTTCCAGCGACAACTGCTGCTTGCCGATCGCCTCGGCGAGCATGGTGTAGACGTTCTTCTCCGTGCACTGCAACTGACCGGCGATTTGCATCGGGGTCATGCCGGCGCGTGCCAGGGTGATCAGTTCGTGGCGCACGTCGGCCACCGCTTTCGGCGCCTCGACCTCGCCGCCGAGCACTTCGAGGAAGGCATCGCCATAGCGTTCCAGCTTGCGCGCGCCGACCCCGCTGACCCGGGCCATTTCCGCCAGCGAAGTCGGTTGGCTGCGGAGCATTTCCAGCAACGTCGAATCGGGGAAGATGACGTACGGTGGCACGCCATGTTCTTCGGCCAGTTTGCGCCGCAGCGCGCGCAGGGCTTCCCACTGTTCGCGCTCTTCGCCGCGCACCAGTTGGCTGGCCGGGCTCTTGCTGGCGGTTTTGGCGGTGACCTGCGGCTTGAGATCGCGGCGCAACTCCAGCGTGACTTCACCCTTGAGCAATGGCCGGCAACTGTCATTCAGACGCAGACCGCCATAACCTTCGTGATCGACATCCGCCAGACCGCGCGCGACCAATTGACGGAACAGCGAGCGCCACTCGCTCTCGCTCAGTGCCTTGCCGACGCCGTACACCGACAGATGCTGATGGCCAAAACTGCGGACTTTTTCGTTGTCCTTGCCCAGCAGCACGTCGACCAGATGACCGACGCCATAACGCTGGCCGGTACGGAAAATCGCCGACAACGCCTGACGTGCGGGCTCGGTGGCATCCCAGGTCTGCACGCCATCGACGCAGTTGTCGCAATGCCCGCAAGGCTCGGGCATGTCTTCATCAAAGTACGCCAGCAGGGTCTGGCGACGGCAGCGGGTTTCTTCACACAGCGACAGCATCGCGTCGAGCTTGTGTTGCTCGAGACGCTTGTGCCGCTCGTCGCCTTCGGAGTTTTGCAGCATCTGCTTGAGCATCACCACGTCTTGCAGACCGTAGGCCATCCAAGCATCCGCCGGCAGGCCGTCACGGCCGCCGCGACCGGTTTCCTGGTAATACGCTTCAAGGGATTTCGGCAGATCGAGGTGCGCGACAAAACGTACGTTGGGCTTGTCGATGCCCATGCCGAACGCCACTGTGGCAACCATGATCAGGCCTTCCTCATTGAGGAAGCGCTTCTGGTTGAAGGCACGTAGCTCATTGGGCAAACCGGCGTGATACGGCAGCGCCGGGAAGCCCTGCTCGCTCAGGAACGCCGCGACTTCCTCGACTTTCTTGCGCGACAGGCAATAGACGATGCCGGCATCGCTGCGCCGCTCGGCGAGGAACGCCAGCAACTGCTTGCGCGGCTGCTCTTTGGGGACGATGCGGTAAAAAATGTTCGGGCGGTCGAAGCTCGACAGGAAGCGCTCGGCATTTTGCAGGTGCAGGCGGGTGACGATTTCTTCGCGGGTACGCTTGTCGGCAGTGGCCGTCAGGGCGATGCGCGGTACGTCAGGGAACATCTCGGCCAATTGGCCCAGTTGCAGGTATTCCGGACGGAAGTCGTGGCCCCACTGCGACACGCAGTGCGCTTCATCGATGGCGAACAACGCGATGTTCAGGCTCTGCAGGAATGAGAGCATGCGCGGCTGCACCAGACGCTCGGGCGCCAGATACAACATCTTCACTTCACCGCGCTTGATCCGCGCCGCGAGATCACGCTGCTGCTCGGCGCTCAAGGTGGAATTCAGCGCGGCGGCGGCCACGCCCAGCTCTTCGAGGGTGGCAACCTGATCGTCCATCAGTGCGATCAGCGGCGATACCACCACCGCCAGGCCCTCGCGCAGCAGCGCCGGCACCTGGAAGCACAGCGACTTGCCGCCACCGGTAGGCATCAGTACCAGCGCATCACCGCCACTGGCCACGCGCTCAATGATTGCACCCTGACGGCCACGGAAACTGTCGTAGCCGAAGATGTCCTTGAGGACGCGCTGAGCCTGTTCGAGCATAAAAACTCCAAAAATCTACCGATACATCCCTGCTCAGGCTGGTTCAGAACAGCCACGGCTGCTTAAACAAAACGTAAGAGCGCATTGCATGACAGCCGCAATGCGGCAGGGATCGCAAAACGCGGCAGTATACCCGAGGCCTAACCTGCACAGGGCGACACCCGTCGATACAATCGCTGATACCTGTGTAGGTGCTGCCGAAGGCTGCGATCTTTTGATTTGCTTTTAATAAAGACAAGATCAAAAGATCGCAGCCTT
>NZ_AKJR01000327.1:0-1555 GCF_000282235.1 Pseudomonas sp. GM24
CGGCAGCTCCTACATTGAAATATGCATTCCCATGTAGGAGCTGCCGAAGGCTGCGATCTTTTGCTCTTCAGGATTTGACAGATATCCCCACTCCAACTGCCGAATTTCCTTCGGAAGGCGAACGCACCTGAATAATCAGCAGCGCGGCGATGACCGCCGGGATCGCACAGAAGAAGAAAATCTGCGTCACTGGAATGTGCATCGCCAGCAGCAGGCTGCCAAACAGCGGCCCGAGAATCGAACCGAAGCGACCCACGCCCAATGCCCAACCGGTGCCGGTCGCACGCACATGCGCCGGGTAGAAATTGCTGGCAAACGCATTCAGCGTCAGTTGCCCGCCGATGATGCAGAACCCGGCGGCGAACACGCAGGCGACCAGATAACGCGGGTTGTCGTGATTTAGCCCGAGCAGAATCGTGCACAGCGCCGCACCGGCCAACACTGCGGACAACAATCGCACCTTGCGCTTCAAGCGGTCAGCGAACCAGGCCATGCAGATCGCGCCCAAGGTGCCGGCGAACAGAAACATCGACGTCACCAGATTGGCTTCGTTGAGTTTCAGGCCGCTTTCCAGAAGCAGCGTCGGCAACCAGCTGATCATGAAATACAGCAGAATCAGGCTGACGAAAAACGTTGCCCAGATCAGCAAGGTCGGTCGCGCGTAGCCATTGCGGAACAATTCGACCACGGTCAGTTTGCTGCCCTGCTCACGTTCGTTCTGCTCGGCAGTCGCCAGCGGTGGTTGCCAGTCCGGCAGCATGCGCGCGGTGACTTTGCGCAGCCGCGTATACGGCGGTTCATCACGCAGCAAACGTGGCAGCGACTCCGGCAGCATCCACCAGAGAAACGGAAACAACAGCAACGGCGTAACGCCACCGGCGAGAAACACTGCTTGCCAGCCGAACTGGTCGATGAACCCGGCGGCGACGAAACCACCCGCCGCGCCACCGAACGAAAAACCACACGCCGCCAGCGTCACCATCAAGGTGCGCAACCGCGGTGGCGAATATTCCGACATCAACGCCATGGCACTGGGCATCGCTCCGCCCATGCCGATACCGCAGATGAAGCGCGCGATCATCAGTGTGTTCAGCGAGTCGGCGAAGACCATCAGCACCGTCAGCGTGGCGTAGATCAGCACGCAGGCGAGCAGAATCCGGCGCACGCCAAAGCGGTCGGCGAGCGGTGTGACTGCGAGCGAACCGAGCGTGAGGCCGAGCAGGTTGGCGCTGAAAACCGGGCCGAACGCAGACTTTTCCAGGCCCCAGTCCTGCGCCAGCGCAGGCACCACGTAACCGAGCACCTGGGCGTCATAACCGTCGGTGACCAGCAGCAAGGCGAGCAGGATCAAGAGCAACCACTGATAGCGGGACACAGGACGGGCGTCGAGTGCCGCCCGAAAGCTGGCAATCTGGTTGTGCATCGCAAGGTACCTGTTTTGTTTTTATGATTATGCGAATGGCGATATTCCCTTGTAGGAGTGAGCCTGCTCGCGATAGCGGTGGGTCAGTCAGAAACTGAGTGACTGACACTCCCTCATCGCGAGCAGGCTCAC
>NZ_AKJR01000328.1:0-10231 GCF_000282235.1 Pseudomonas sp. GM24
CGCCGATGGTAGTGTGGGGTTTCCCCATGTGAGAGTAGGTCATCGTCAAGATTAAATTCCGAAACCCCAATTGCGAAAGCAGTTGGGGTTTTGTTTTGCCTGTAGAAAAGTTTTTACTCGCGACAGCGAACAAATTTGCACAGTTATTTTCGAATCAGAACACTAGAATAGCCCCACCTTATTCGGAGCCAGAGCCTTTATGTCAGAGTCGGTTGACGCCCCCGGGCTGTCAGATTTACCGCTGGAAGACTTGGTGGCCTGTCACGAGTGCGACCTGCTGATGCGCAAGCCCACACTTGCCCACGGCGAAAAAGCGCTCTGCCCACGCTGCGGTTACGAGTTGTACGCTCACCGTCACAACGTGGTGCAGCGCAGCCTCGCCTTGGTGATCGCAGCCTTATTGCTGTACATCCCGGCAAACTTTTTACCCATCATGCAACTCAATATCCTCGGACAATCCTCGCAGGATACGGTCTGGAGTGGTGTGCTCGGCCTGTTCAATACGGACATGCAGGGCGTTTCGATTGTCGTATTTCTGTGCAGCATGGCCATACCGCTGCTCAAGTTGCTGTGCCAGTTGTTCGTGTTACTGACGATCCGCTTCAATGTCGGACGCAGCTATGGCTTGCTGCTCTATCGCATTTATCACCACCTCAAAGACTGGGGAATGCTCGAGGTCTACCTCATGGGCGTACTGGTGGCGATCGTCAAACTGGCAGACATGGCAGCCATTACCGTAGGCCTGGGTTTGGCGTGTTTCATCGGCTTGTTGTTGGTTCAGGTCTGGCTGGAAGTGGTGATGTCACCGCACCAGATCTGGCAGGCGTTATCAGGAGAGGACGCTCATGCGGGCGATTGATGCGGGCATTCTGGTGTGTACTGAATGTCATGAGTTGAACAGGCAGGAAGCGGACACCGACGAGCAGACCTGCACCCGCTGCGGTGCATTGGTGCACGCTCGCAGGCCTGACAGCCTCACCCGTACCTGGGCACTGCTGATCACGGCAGCGATTATCTATATTCCAGCCAACGTGCTGCCGATCATGACTGTCAGTTCTTTGGGCCAGGGTGATCCGAGCACTATCATGTCCGGCGTGATCCAGTTGGTGCAGCACGGCATGATTCCGATCGCGGCTGTGGTGTTTATCGCCAGTATCCTCGTGCCCACCTTCAAACTGGTGGGTATTGCGCTGCTGCTGTTTTCGGTACAACGACGCCAACCGCTGTCCGCGCGTCAGCGTATCTGGATGTACCGCTTTATCGAGTTCATCGGCCGCTGGTCGATGCTCGATATTTTTGTGATCGCCATTCTCGTGGCGGTCGTCAACTTCGGCCGGCTTGCCAGTGTCGAAGCCAATCTTGGCGCCATCGCCTTCGCCAGTGTGGTGATTCTGACGATGCTCGCCGCAGTAACTTTCGATCCCCGACTGATTTGGGATAACACGGAGTCGGACGACGACCATGACTGATTTGCCCGTAGCGAAAACCCGACCGGCTTCGAACTGGTCTGCCATTTGGGTTCTGCCTCTGATCGCGCTGATCATCGGCGGCTGGCTCGGCTGGCGTGCCTACTCCGAAACCGGTATCGAGATTCAGATCCGCTTTGAAAGTGGCGAAGGCATCCAGGCCAACAAGACCGAGGTCATGTACAAAGGCATGCCGGTCGGTAAGGTCAAGGCGCTTAAGCTCGACGATGAAGGCAACTCAAAAGGTGTGATCGCCACCGTTGAGATGAACAAGGACGTCGAGCAATACCTCAAGACCAGCACGCGTTTCTGGCTGGTCAAACCGAGCGTGACCCTGGCCGGTATCACCGGCCTGGAAACCCTGGTTTCCGGTAACTACGTGGCCATCAGTCCTGGCGAAGGCGAACCGACGCGCAAGTTCAAAGCGCTGGCCGAAGAGCCGCCGTTGTCGGACGCCAAGCCCGGTCTGCACCTGACTATCAAGGCGGATCGTCTCGGATCACTGAACCGTGGCAGCCCCGTGTTCTACAAGCAGATCAAGGTCGGCCAGGTCAAAAGCTACCTGCTCTCGGAAGACCAGAGTACCGTCGAGCTCAAGGTTTTCATTGAGCCGACCTACGCCAAACTGGTGCGCAAACACACGCGTTTCTGGAACGCCAGCGGCATCAGCATCGACGCCAACCTGTCCGGGGTGAAAGTGCGCAGCGAATCGCTGGCCAGCATCGTCGCCGGTGGTATCGCTTTCGCCACACCCGAAAACCGCAAGGACAGCCCGCCGACCGATCCAAGCCTGCCATTTCGTCTGTACGAAGACTTCGATGCGGCCGCTGCCGGGATCCGTGTGAAGGTCAAACTCAGCGATTTCGAAGGTCTGCAGGCTGGCCGTACACCAGTGATGTACAAAGGTATTCAGGTCGGCAACCTGAAGGCGCTGAAGGTCGATCCGGACCTGAACAGCGCCACTGCCGAACTGACTCTTGATCCGTTGGCTGAAGACTATCTGGTGGACGGCACGCAGTTCTGGGTAGTGAAGCCGTCGATTTCCCTGGCGGGCATTACCGGTCTGGAAGCATTGGTGAAAGGTAACTACATCGCTGTGCGTCCGGGTGATAAAGGCGCGCCGCCGAAACGCGAGTTCGAGGCACGGCCGAAGGCGCCGCCGCTGGATTTGCGTTCGCCGGGCCTGCACCTGGTGTTGTTCACCGATACACTTGGCTCGATTGATGTCGGCAGTCCGATTCTGTTCAAACAGGTCAAGGTCGGTTCGGTTCAGAGCTACCAGTTCTCCAAGACTCGCAAGCAGATAGTCATCGGTGTGCACATCGAGAAGGAGTACGAAAACCTGGTCAACGCCTCGACACGCTTCTGGAACGTCAGCGGTGTCACGCTGACCGGCGGGTTGACCGGCGGAATCCAAGTGAAGAGCGAGTCGCTGCAAACCCTGATGGCCGGCGGTATCGCTTTCGAAACACCGCAAGCCAAGGCGCCGTTACAGAAGCGCATTCCGCGCTTCCGTTTGTTCGCCAACCACGATGACGCTAATCAGAAGGGTGCCGTGGTCACGATCAAGGTCGATCGCGCCGATGGTTTGCGCAGCGGCACGCCGGTTCGCTTCAAGGGACTGGATGTCGGCAAGATTGAAAGCGTTGATCTGACTGACGATCTGCAATCGGTGATCCTCACGGCGCGCATCACTGAAGTGCCGGAGAAGATCGCCCGGGTTGGTAGCCAGTTCTGGGTGGTAAAACCGGAGCTCGGCCTGATCAAGACAGAAAATCTGGAAACCCTGGTGACCGGGAAGTACATCGAAGTGCAACCGGCGGCGAAGAACCTCGGCCCGCAGAAGAACTTTGTGGCCTTGGCCAATGCGCCGGAAGTGACCAAGCAAGAGGCCGGTCTGAGTCTGGTCTTGAGCGCGGCCCGTCGTGGTTCGCTGAAACCGGGTGTGCCGGTGACTTACCGTGAAATTACCGTGGGTAAGGTCACCGGTTATGAACTGGGCCAGACAGCTGATCGCGTGTTGGTGCACATTCTGATCGAGCCGAAATACGCGCCGTTGGTGCGCAGCGGTAGCCGGTTCTGGAACACCAGCGGTGTCGGGTTTGATATCGGTTTGTTCAACGGGCTGACGGTGCGCACCGAGTCGCTGGAGACGGCGATTCAGGGAGGGATTGCCTTCGCCACGCCGGATGGCGAGCGCATGGGTAACCCGGCGCGAGCTGAGCAGACGTTTCCGCTGTTCGACAAGTTTGAGGATGAGTGGCTGACCTGGGCGCCGAAGATTTCCCTCGGTAAGTGATTCTATGGTGTCTGAAGTGGCGCCATCGCGAGCAGGCTCACTCCCACAGGGGAGCGCATTCCAACTGTAGGAGTGAGCCTGCTCGCGATAGGGCCCGCAAAATCAGCACAAATCCCAAGCCATAAAAAAGGGCCGCGATCCAAACAGATCGCGGCCCTTTTTTTGCCTTCAGTTAATGCCGATCAAACCGCATCCAGCTCTGGCTCATCCGCTTCAACATTGACCGTAGCCTTCACCACATCATGGCGACGGATGTACTTCCAGTCCGCCTCATCAATGTAGATCCCCGCCGGGCCGCTGCCACCTTCCAGGTCGATCGCGACACTGGCGCAGACCTGCGGCTTCACACTCGCCAGAATCGGCACGAAGCCCAGTTGCAGACTGGTTTCCAGCAGTGCAGCCTGGTTTTTCTCGTCGATGTCTGCGGCCTCGTCGAGGTAGTACGGCAGGCGTACGCGACCGGCCTGGTCGCGATCCATCAAGTGCAGCAACAAGTACATGTTGGTCAGCGCCTTGATGGTCATGGTTGTACCGTTGGATGCGGCGCCATCGATGTCGGTGTGGATAACCGGCTGACCGTTGACCTTGGTGATCTCGAAGGCCAGTTCGAACAAGTCCTTGAGGCCGAGCTGGTTGTGGTTTGCCGCCACCAGCCGCGCCAGGTATTCCTTGGCCTCTTCGTTCTTGTTGTCCTGCTCGGCACTTTGGCTGAGGTCGAACACCGACAGGGTTTCGCCTTCTTCGTACTGACCGGCGCTGTGGATGATCTGGTCGATGTGCTTGAGCGCTTCCTTGTTCGGCGCAAGGACGATGCGGAAGCTCTGCAGGTTGGACACTTGACGCTTGTTGATCTCGCGGTTGAACAGCGCCAGTTGATGTTCGAGGCTGTCGTAGTCGCTGCGAATGTTGCGCAGGGTCCGGGCGATATCGGTGACCGCCGCACGACGGGCCTTGCCCAGTGTCAGCGCTTCATCGGTGCGGTGCGCGTAAGCGTTGATCAGCAACGACAGGCGGCGCTCCATGTCGTCTTCGCTGTCGAACTTGGCCACGCCTTTCAGGCGCACCTGCGCGTACAGCGCTTCAATCTGGCCATCGGCGCGCAGCAGACCTTGCCAGCTGTCCTGATAGTCGTTGAGCAGTGGCAGCAGGTTGTCCATCGAATCGTCGACCGGATCCATGAACGGCGTACCGAACGGCAGATCCGCCGGCAACAACTGACGGCGACGCAGCGCATCGTCGAGGGTGCGTTGCTTGGCTTCCATATCGGCGATCTGGCGGCCGACCAGTTGCAGCTTGGCCGACAGTTGCTGGACACGTTCGGTGAAGGCGTCGCTGGAACGCTTGAGTTCGTCCTGCGCGCCTTCCATCTGCGCCAGTTGCTCGAGCTTGTCGCTTTCTTCAGCGCTCAATGTCTGCGTGCGGCGGAAATCTTCCAAGGCTTTCTGCGCGTCCAGCACTTGCTGGTACAGCGCTTCGGTCTGGGTCTTGCTCGCGGCGCGGTCGGCGGCCACGGCTTGCTGGGTTTTCAGTTGCTTGAGTTCTTTTTCCAGACGCTCTTTCTGGTCGCGCAGCGCAGCGCGGTCAGCCAAGGCCTGCAGCGCCGGCGGCTCGATGTGCGAGATGTCGATGGACAAGCCCGGCACTTCGAAGCGCTCGCCCTTGAAGCCATCGAGAATCAGCTCGACCGATTTGACCCACTCGCCGTCGTCGTCGAGGGTGATGCCGTGTTCGCCCAGTGGCAGGCTGAACAGTGCGCTATTGAACAGGCGCATCAGACGCTCGACGTCCTGTTGCGAGAACTCTTCGCGCAGACGGGCATAGCTGTTGTTGTCGGCGTGATCGAGTTGCTGCTTCACCGACTTCAGGCGTTTTTCCAGATCGCGTACGCGCTCTTCCAGATCTTCCGCACTGAATTGACGCGATTGCGCCAAGGCACCGGCCAGTTCGTCGTGGGCGTCTTTGGCGGCGAGCAATTGTTGCTCGAGCACTTTGACGTCATCGACCAGGGCGAAGCGATTTTTCAGCACCGACAATTCGCCGAGCCAGCGCTGGATACCGGAAATTTCCCGCTCCAGACGCATCAGTTCCTGAGTGCCGCCGCGCTGATCGTTTTGCAGACTGTCCTGCTCGCCACGGTAGTGGTCGGCCTGAATCGTCAGCTCATCTTTGCGCGCACTGGCGTAGTCCGACCAGGTGCCGAGCAACGAATCCAGAAGTGGCGACAGGCGATGCAGTTTGCCGCGCAGCACGTCGCGCTGTTTCACGCCGTTGGCCAAGGCTTCAACCAACGGGCCGGCAGCGACCAGCGAGTTGTAGTCCTGTTCCATCCGGCGCACGTCGCGGAAGGCTTCTTCGCAGGCGGCGATGTAATCGACGCTGCCGGAACGCAGGCTGTGTTCGAAGGCATCGAGGAACAACTGCTTGAGCTTGGCCGCGGTGATTTCGCGCATGTGCAGCAGGTTGATAAACAGCGCACGGAAAGTCTTCAGGCTCTGTTCGCTGGTGGAGCGCAGTGGAATCAGGGTCAGATCCAAAGGAATCGACGTATGACCGCCCACCAGCAAACGACGCAGCTCATCAGGCTTGAGTTCGTAGGCTTTCAGGCCTTCTTTTTCAAGGTTGCTGAACAGCTCTTTCTGGCGCAGGCAGGTGTCGTTCTTCTGGTAATGCGCCAGATCGAGCTTGCCGGCGTAAGCAAAGAACTGGTGACCGAAACCGCCGCCCGGGCCGCGACCGACCACGCCGATCACGTGCGGGCCGTGGGGCAGATTCACTTCGACAAGGATGTAGCTGGTGTCGGAAGCGAAGTAGAAGCGCCGCGATTGTTCCAGGCTGTATTTGCCGAAACTCATGTCCGACATGCGCGCCAGAATCGGGAATTGCAAGGCGTTGATCGACGCCGATTTACCGAGGTTGTTTGCGCCGTAAACCGACAGCGGTTCTTCCAGCGGGAACAGGCCGAGGCTGTAACCGGCGGTGTTCAAAAGGGCAAAGCGGCGGATGCCGTAGCGTTCCTGGCTCATGCGTCGGACTCCTGTTCTTCGGCAATGGCGCGGGCCAGTGCGTCTTCTTCGCTCTCTTCTTCAAATTCGGAAAGATCGAGCGGGTCGTCGGTTTCGAGGAATTTGGCTTCGGCCGCTTCGTCGATCAGCACCGGTGCTGGCAACGGCAGCACGCTGTGCACGCTGGCCGCCAGATCACGGTCCTGCTGTACCGACAGGCAGACGTCGAGGAAGCGGTGCATCGGCGGCAGGAAGCGGTACACGCCGTTTTCTTCGCTCGCAAAACCGAGCTGAGTCATGCGGCGCATGATCTTTTCTTCGAGTTCTTCAACGGTCTGCACTTCGGCCTGAATGAACAGGTCGCGGTATTTCTCCAGCAGCGACGGCAACTCTTCGCGGCCGAGGCTGCCGCCATCGAGCACGGCAATCGGGTCGCGGCCCTGATCGGCCAAGTGCTCGACGAGGATGAAGGTGAACAGCGCCAGACGCTGGGCAGTCTTGTTCACCGCTGCGGCGGCCATGTCCGGCACGAAGTAGTAGAAACCACGGGTGTCACAGACCAGTTCAAAACCCAGCGCCTTGAACAGCGTGCGGTACTGATCCTGGAAGTTCGACAATTGCGCGTACAACTCCGGGTCGCGGCGGCTGACGTGGTAACCCTTGAACAACTCGCGGAAGATCGGCGCGAGTTGCGACAGTTCGGAAAGATCAAGATGCATTGGGGATGCTCGCAGAATTCTCGGCGGCGCTGTCGCTGGCCGAGAGCAGGGCGAAGGAGCGCAGGCTGACCTGGTGCTCGTGAGTGTGGTATTCGCGGCGTTCCAGACGCTCGCGCTTGAAGCGCTTTTCCCGCGACAGGCGCGAGAACCAGTAGAGCAACTCGTCGGTGGCGCCGTCCGGTTCCTGCTCCAGCAACCAGGTCATCAGATCCGGCATCGGCAGGGCTTCTTCGCAACGGTCGACCATCTCGCGCACGGTGCGTGGCGCGCGTGGGGCTTCGCCTTTCTGCGTTTTGTGCGCTTTCGGGAAGCGCGCCGGTTTTGGCTCGAACCGCGCCAAGGCATAAACGTAGGCTTCGACCTGACTGGCGCTGCCGAGGAAGGTGCTCTGCGGGCGGGTAAACAGCGGCATCGCCGCTTGCGGCACGGCGTCGATGCCTTTGCGGCGAATCGCTGCCAACGCCAACGCGGCGCCACGGGTCACGGCGTTGTGCCGACGCGCTTCTTCACGCAGCGGCAGCAGCAGTTCACGGGCATGACGCAAAGTCAGCTGGGCACTGGTCTGCATTTCGAGGATGCGCGCGTGGGTGCGCAGCAGCATGTCGTCATCGACCAGATGGCCGAGGCGCTGCTGTTCGCTGAGCATCTTCAGCAGCACGGTTTCGACCTTGCGCACGCCTTGTTCGAAGGCGCCGTCGGCGTTCACCAGATCGATCATCGGCTCGACATATTCGTCCCACGTCGCCAGCACTTCGGCGTAACGCTGACGCAGCGGAATTTGTCGATCGCTGGTCTTCGCGCGCTCGGCGACGGCGACCAGGGCCTGTTCGTCGTTGTCGAGCTTCTTCAGCACATCGCGCACGCGCATGTCGAGCAAGCGCAACTGGCGGGCAAGGTCGTGGCCGTCACGGACTTCGAACGCGTCCTGGATGTAACCGGCCAGGCGCTCGAGGTGACGCAGATAGGCTTCGATTTCCAGGCACAGGCCCAGCCGGTGCTCACGACGCAGGTAAGCGAGGAAGTCATGAATCTGCGCATTCAGCTCGAAACGGTTCGGGCTTTTCGCCACCGGAATCAGAATATCGAGGCGAATCCACACGTCGAGCAGGCTGGTGATGTCCTGCGGTGTGCTGTCCAGTTGTTGGGCGGCCAGTTGCGAGCGCAGTTCGTTGAGGCTCAATGTGCCTTGGTCGAAATGCTCACACAGTGGCTCAAGCAATGCCCAGTGTTCAGCGAGGGCGCGCAAGACGCGCTTGGGTTCGATCATCGGAATGCCCGGCTGGTTGGCAATGAAAAGCGGCGATTGTACTGCATCACGAAGGATGCGATTCACTCTCGGGACGGACTGTCGCTTTCTTTAGACCAAGTCTATCGATCAACAACGGGCGATCTTGAGCGAACGGCGGTAGAATCAGCGCACTTCAGTTATCCACAAGTGGCCGACCCTTGCTAATCGAGTCCCGCCGCCGCGCCTATTTGAACGCCATGCAGGTGGTCAACTGGCTGCCGCGCACCGAATTGCCTTTCGCCGCGCCTTCACGGCCCGAGCTGCTGGACATGCCCGAGCCCGAGGTAGAGGCGCCGGTGGTGCTTGCGCCTGCGGTCGAAGCGCCCGCGCAGCCTGCCGCTCGTCCGGCCGAACGGCCGAAGATCGAAGTGCCGCGTCCTTCGTTGGCCAGCACCCGGACCAACGCCAAACCGGTGGAAGAGGCCGACGACACGCCGGTTGTCGCCAAACCGGCGCCAGTGCCACCGCCGCGTTTCGCCCTGCAATTGCTTCGTGCCGGGCGCTGCCTGTTGTTGGTCGAGTTACCCACAGGTGAACCGTTCCAGAGCCGTGATCCGGCTTATCTGTTGCTCAAAGACATGCTGCGCGCCGCCGGTCTGCCGGATGCACCGCAAATCGTCGGCGAACCGGTGCGTTGGCCTTGGCTCAATCGCGGCACCATGGATCAGGGCCCGGACGCGGCGCGCGACTTCGTTCAGGGTTTCCTTTCGGTGCAAATGGAAGCCGCTCCATGCGCCTGCCTGTGGCTGATCGGCCTACCGGCGGTACGTTTTGCCGGTGAAGCGGATGCCGAAGCATTCAATCGTGAATTGCAGATCGAAGGTCTGGGCTCGGCTTGGGCCATTCCCGGTCTGGAATTGTTAATGGAAGAGCCACAGCGCAAGGCCGCTGTGTGGCAAGCCATGCGTCGGCTGATGGCGCGCTGGAAAGAATCGAATGAGTGACGCTGTATCGTTCCGCCCGATGACCGAGGCGGATCTGGAAACCGTGCTGAAAATCGAGTACGCCGCTTACAGCCACCCGTGGACTCGCGGGATTTTTCTTGATGGGCTGGGCAAGTACCAGATCTGGCTGATGTTCGAGGGTGAGCAGCAGGTTGGTCACGGGGTGGTGCAGATCATTCTGGATGAGGCGCATCTGCTCAACATTACCGTCAAACCTGAGAATCAGGGGCGTGGGCTGGGGCTGACGTTGCTTGAGCACTTGATGTCGCGGGCGTATGCGGCTTCGGCGCGGGAATGTTTTCTGGAAGTGCGTGACAGCAATACGGGCGCGTTCAAGTTGTATGAGCGTTATGGCTTCAATGAGATTGGCCGGCGTCGGGATTATTATCCGGCGGTGGGCGGGCGCGAGGATGCCGTGGTCATGGCCTGCACCCTGGTTGACTGATGACCTGTAGGAGCTGCCGAAGGCTGCGATCTTTTGATTTTGATGTTACGACCAAGATCAAAAGATCG
>NZ_AKJR01000329.1:0-5602 GCF_000282235.1 Pseudomonas sp. GM24
GATACGCCGACCTGATCCTGCTGTGCCGAATCCACAATCGCCCCAGTCTTTCAGGTCGATGTATGACGCCAGACACCTCGGTCGGCCCCTATCCCTCTGGGAGAGGGGCCGATTGGGGGATGATTAAGAGATACGCCGACTTGATCTTGCTGTACCGGATCCATAATCGACTCAGTCTTTCAGGTCGATGTATGACGCAAGACACCTCGGTCGGCTCCCTCTCCCTCTGGGAGAGGGCTGGGGTGAGGGGCTTTTGACCTACACAGCATCTCGCGGCAGCATCAATCCCAAAGGCAACCTCACCCGCGCTTCCAGTCCACCACCGGACCGATTGCGCAATTCAACATTGCCGCCATGCATCGAAGCAATCCGCTTCACGATCGCCAAGCCCAAGCCAGTGCCCTTCCCGCCCCGCGCACGATCACCACGGGTAAACGGGTTGAAGATCGCCTCCAGCTCCGAAGGGTCAATCCCCGCGCCTCGGTCCATCACGCTCAGCACCACATACGGCGCACTGACGTCCCCGGACACATAAGCGGCGACCTCAACGTGACCGCCGGCATGGTTCAAGGCGTTGCCGATCAGGTTGTTCAGCAAGCGTTTCATCGATACCCGACGCAGCGGAAACGGCTGGATCGGCTCCAGACGCAAACGCACTTTCTCTTCATTCTGGTTGTACGGTGCTGCAACCTCGCGCACCAGATCAGTCAGATCCACTTCTTCCACCGACTCGTCACGACCGTCGCGGATGAACGCGAGGAACTGGTCGAGAATCGCGTCCATGTCTTCAATGTCGCGCACCATGTCGTCGGTCAGGTCATTGCGATCGCCCATCAACTCCAGCGAAAGCCGCAACCGGGTCAGCGGAGTGCGCAAATCATGGGACACACCGGCGAGCATCAACTCACGCTCGCGTCCGGCCTGCTCGACGTCTTCGGCCATCTGGTTGAAGGCGCGATACACCTCGGTCATCTCGCTCGGCGTATCGCTGATCGGCAGACGTACGCTGCGACCCTGACCGAGTTGCCGGGCAGCATAGACCAGGCGTTTCAATGGCTGGTTGAGCTGGCTGACGAAAATCCACGCCGATGCCGTCGACAGCAAGCCGATGGCAAGGAACCAGCCAAGCACGTTCCAGATTTTCTGGCCGCGCAACGGGTGCGGATACAACGGCACCTTGAGCCAACCGTCACCGAGGCTCGGTGCGCGCACCCACAACGCTGGCGGTGAATGCATGCGCAAGCGCACTTCGGTGTCGGCACCCAGTTCCGCCTGCATCTGCCGCTGGTAGATTTCGCTGTACGGCCAGTGCTGTTCGCCTTCCGGCACACCGGCGCCCACGACCCGAATCAGGGTGGCGGCATCAGCGATCTTCGCGCGGTTTTCTTCATCGGCAGCCCAATAGGCTCGCAGCGTCAGGGCGACGCCGTGGCTGTATTGGCGATCCACCAGCACGTCCTCGTTCATCAACAGATAAACCAGGGTCAGCGCCTTGGAAAACAGCACGACGATAAGCACCAGCCAGAGGGTGCGAGAGAAAAAACTTTGGGGGAACCAGACAGGGGTTTTCATCTATAACCGCTACACACTTGCAGGAGCGAGCAATGCTCGCATATTGCGGATTGCGAGTCTGCGGGCCTGGCCGTTCGACCAAAACCTGCAGACTCGCTCCTACAAATCGCCGATCACTTGGTGGCGGCGCCATCCGGTACAAACACGTAGCCCACGCCCCAGACGGTCTGGATGTAGCGCGGCTTCGATGGATCCGGCTCGATCATGCGGCGCAGACGGGAAATCTGCACATCGATGGAACGCTCGAGGGCATCCCACTCGCGGCCACGGGCCAGGTTCATCAACTTGTCACGAGTCAGCGGCTGACGCGCGTTCATCACCAGAGCCTTGAGTACCGCAAACTCACCGGTGGTGAGCATGTGCACTTCGTCGCCGCGTTTCAGTTCGCGGGTGGCCAGCGACAAGACGTAATCACCGAACGTGACGTTTTCGTCTTCACTGCCCGGTGCGCCTGGTACCGGTGTGGCCTGACGACGCAACACGGCTTTGACGCGGGCCATCAGCTCATCCGGGTTGAACGGCTTGGCCAGATAATCGTCGGCGCCCAGTTCCAGGCCCTTGATGCGGCTCAACTCATCGCCTTTGGCGGTGAGCATGATGATCGGAATCTGGTTGTTCGCGCCACGCAGACGGCGGCAAGCGGTCAGACCGTCTTCGCCGGGCAGCATCAGGTCGAGGACGACCAGATTGAAAACTTCACGCGACAGCAAACGATCCATCTGTTCGGTGTTCGGTACGGTGCGGGCACGGTAGCCCTTGCTGACGAAAAAACGTTCCAGCAGGCTGCTCAGGCCCGGATCGTCGTCAACGATGAGAATTTTTTCGCCTTCAGCAGTTTGTGCAGTGCTGCTCATTGGATGCTCCTTTTAGCTCGGCGCGCATTATGGCGTAGCTGCCGTTATACGCACCGTGTGCATTGTTAGCAGATTTTTCCTTCACTGCCAGAAAACCGGGGTTTATGCCTACAGACTGCAACGCCCCCGAACGACAGAACGCTGGTTATAATGCGCGGCGTTTTGTGCCAGGCAACGTCTGAATCGTTACCGCAGGTGGCAGGCTTTTTTCCTGCCGAGCGCAGTAATTGTTCGATTTCACGGGTCAATGGGCTGCCTTTTGACCCAGGCAGCGGCAATTTTCTAGCCGCTCAACCAGACTCCGGGCCTTTATTTCCGTGCCTGCGAGCCTGCTTTCACAATATGTCAGGTGGTTTTATGGACAGCATCAACAGCCGCATTGCCGAGGAACTCGGTGTACGCCCACAACAGGTCGAAGCGGCCGTCGCGCTACTCGATGAAGGCTCTACCGTTCCCTTCATCGCCCGTTACCGGAAAGAAGTCACCGGCAGCCTCGATGACACCCAGTTGCGTCATCTGGAAGAACGTCTGCGCTACCTGCGAGAACTCGACGAACGGCGCATCAGCATCCTCGCCAGCATCGAAGAGCAAGGCAAACTCACCCCTGCCCTCGAGCGCGACATCAAACTCGCCGACACCAAGACCCGCCTCGAAGACTTGTACCTGCCGTACAAGCAGAAGCGCCGCACCAAGGGCCAGATTGCCCTGGAAGCCGGCCTCGGCGACTTGGCGGACGGCCTGTTCAACGACCCGAACCTGAACCCGGAAACCGAAGCCGCACGCTTCGTCGACGCCGAAAAAGGCGTGGCCGATGTGAAGGCAGCGCTGGAAGGCGCCAAGTACATCCTGATGGAACGCTTTGCCGAAGACGCCAGCCTGCTGGAAAAACTGCGTAACTATCTCAAGCAGGAAGCGACCCTCAGTGCCCGCGTCATCGCTGGCAAGGAAGAAGAAGGCGCCAAGTTCCGCGATTACTTCGAACACGACGAACCGCTGAAAAGCATGCCGTCGCACCGCGCGCTCGCCATTTTCCGTGGCCGCAACGAAGGCATCCTCAGCTCCGCGCTGAAAGTCGGCGATGAACTGCCGGGGACCATGCACCCGTGCGAAGGCATGATCGGCCAGCAATTCAACATCCAGAACCAGAACCGCCCGGCCGACAAATGGCTCGGCGAAGTGGTGCGCTGGACCTGGAAGGTCAAGCTCTACACGCATCTGGAAACCGACCTGCTCGGCGAACTGCGTGACGGCGCCGAAACCGAAGCGATCAACGTGTTCGCCCACAACCTGCACGACTTGCTGCTGGCCGCCCCAGCCGGCCCGCGCGCGACTCTGGGTCTCGACCCGGGCCTGCGTACCGGTTGCAAAGTGGCCGTGGTCGACTCGACTGGCAAGCTGCTGGATCACGCCACGGTTTACCCACACGTGCCGCACAACAAGTGGGATCAGACCATCGCCATTCTGGCCGCCCTGTGCGCCAAGCACTCGGTTGACCTGATCGCCATCGGCAACGGCACCGCCAGCCGCGAAACCGACAAACTGGCCATCGAGCTGATCAAAAAGTATCCAGCGATGAAGATGACCAAGGTCATGGTTTCCGAAGCGGGTGCATCGGTGTACTCGGCGTCGGAACTGGCGGCCAAGGAATTCCCGGATCTGGACGTGTCGATCCGTGGCGCCGTATCCATCGCCCGTCGTCTGCAGGATCCACTGGCAGAACTGGTGAAAATCGATCCGAAATCCATCGGTGTCGGCCAATACCAGCACGACGTGTCGCAGTTGAAACTGGCGCGTGGCCTGGACGCAGTGGTCGAGGATTGCGTGAACGCCGTCGGCGTTGATGTGAACACTGCTTCGGTAGCACTGCTTGCGCGGATCTCCGGCCTCAACGCGACGCTGGCGCAGAACATCGTGACGCACCGCGATGAGCACGGCGCATTCAAAACCCGTGCAGCGCTGAAGAAAGTCGCACGTCTGGGCGAAAAAACCTTCGAACAGGCCGCCGGTTTCTTGCGCGTGATGAACGGCGACAACCCGCTGGATTCGTCGGCGGTTCACCCGGAAGCCTATCCGCTGGTGCAGCGCATTGCCGCTGAAACCGACCGCGACATCCGCTCGCTGATCGGTGATGCAAGCTTCCTCAAGCGTCTGGATCCGAAGAAATTCACCGACGAAACCTTCGGTCTGCCGACCGTGACCGACATCCTCCAGGAACTGGAAAAACCGGGCCGCGACCCGCGTCCGGAGTTCAAGACCGCCGAGTTCCAGGAAGGCGTCGAAGACCTCAAGGATCTGCAACTGGGGATGATCCTCGAAGGCGTGGTGACCAACGTGACCGCGTTCGGCGCATTCGTCGACATTGGCGTGCATCAGGACGGTCTGGTGCACATTTCGGCGCTGTCGGAGAAGTTCATCAAGGACCCACGTGAAGCGGTGAAGGCCGGTGACGTGGTGAAAGTGAAGGTCATGGAAGTCGACATCCCGCGCAAACGCGTTGGCCTGTCGATGCGCATGGGCGACACCCCCGGCGAGAAAATCGACGGTGCCCGTGGTTCGCGTCCGGGCTCGGCGCAGCGCCAGCCTTCGAACAATGCGCCACGCAAGGAAACCGCGACCGCCGCACCAGTGAACAACGCGATGGCCTCGCTGTTCGCCAACGCCAAGCAGTTGAAGAAACGCTGATGGAAATTCCGGCCGGGCTCGTCGAGAGCGCGTTTTTCAAGCTGTTGGGCTGCCGCCTGCACAGCCTGGAAACCGGGGTGGCGCAAGTCGCCCTGGTGCTGGAACCGGAACTGCGCAATCGCGGCGGCAAATTGCACGGTGGCGCGCTGTTCAGTCTGGTCGACATCGCCATGGGGCTGGCCTGTTCCAGCACCCACGGTTTCGATCAGCAGAGCGCGACCATCGAGTGCAAGATCAACTATATCCGCGCCGTTTCCGACGGTGAGGTGCTGTGCACGGCGCGGGTGATTCACCCGGGCCGCCGCACGTTGGTGGTCGAAGCCGACGTGATGCAGGGCGACAAACTGGTCGCAAAAGCGCAAGGCACGTTCGCTGTCCTGTAGCTAGACGCCATCAATTTGAGTTAATTTCGGCGCAACGAATCCTGTGGGAGCTGCCGCAGGCTGCGATCTTTTGATTTTGTTTTTCAATAGCAAGATCAAAAGATCGCAGCC
>NZ_AKJR01000330.1:0-4470 GCF_000282235.1 Pseudomonas sp. GM24
ATATCACCCGATCGGTCCCCTCTCCCTCTGGGAGAGGGTTAGGGTGAGGGGCTTTTAATTCCACTGTGGGTGATGAGAACCCAGCTCTGTAGCCGGCAACGCCCACTGAATCGGCGTGCCGCTGATCTTCACCGGCACCTGCAAACGATGCGCCGGGCCCCACGGGGTCTGCTCTATCGACGTGCTCTGATCCTGTTCATCCTCGACGCGCAACGCTTGCGTTGTCCCCGGCCCATGCTCGATCAACAACTTTGCCGTACGCGCCAGCGACAATCGCGCCGAGCCCGAGCGGCCATTCGCCAACCGCTCAGTCAGCAACCTGAGCGCACTGGCCGCCATCAAGTACCCCGTCGCATGATCCAGCGCCTGCACCGGCAATGGCGTCGGTTTCTCAGCCTGCTGCCAGCGCTGGCCGGCCTCGGCGATGCCGCTGCTCATCTGCACCAAACTGTCGAAGCCCCGGCGGTTCTGCCACGGGCCGTTCCAGCCGTAAGCGTTGAGGGCAACATCGATCAGGCCCGGTGCCAGATGGCGACGGCGCTCAACGCTGAAACCGAGATTGTCCAAAGCGTCGGCGCGGTAACCGTGCAGCAAAATATCGGCGTCTTTCAACAAGCCTTCGAACACCGCGCGATCCGCCGGATCCAGCAAGTTCAGCCGCGCGCAGTGTTTGCCGAGGGTCATTTCCGGAACGACACCAGGCTCATTCCAGGTCGGGGAATCGATGCGCAACACGTTGGCGCCAAGGCCAGCGAGAAAACGGCTGGCGGTGGGGCCGGCGAGCACGCGTGTCAGATCCAGCACCCTGATCCCGGCCAACGGTTGCGCCACCGAGCCTTGCCACGCTTGGTGCTGTTCATCCTGCGAGTCAAGGAAATGCACCAGCGGCTCGGCATTCACCGCGAGCCCCTGCGGATGCTTCTGCCATTGCGCCCAACTGCGCATTTCGGCGGCGCAGCCCTGGGCCTCGACCACCGCTTGTTCCAGATCCGTACTCGTCCATTGCGCGACTTTCGCCGCCATTGCATCACGGTCGGCGCAGGCGCCGAGCACATGTTCAGCGGCGGCGCGGTGATGTGGAGCGTTGGTGTGCAGGCGGATCCAGCCGTCGCGGGTCGCGTAGTCGCCGGCGATCGGGTCCCACAGCGGTGGCACCTGCCAGCCGATTGGTCGCAGCGAGCTGGAGAACCAGAACGAGGCCAATCGACGGTCGACTGCAACGGCCGGCAAATGACCTGACTGCTGCTGGATCAACTCGCTGACGGCCTGACCGGCAGCAGCGATGCTGGCGCAGGCAAGCTCCGTGACGGCGAACGCCGAGGGCAGGGCGCCTTGCTCGGTGAAAGGAATCGGTGTGCGAGGCAAACCGAGTGCGGCTTGAATGGACGTGAGTAAATCAGTCATCGAAGGCCCTCCGGAGCGAGAGGGCGATGATAGTGCAAAACAATCCCGTGTCAGATGAAATCCCCGATTGCAGGGTTGCCACTTGACCCTGTGGGAGCTGGCTTGCCAGCGATAGCGGAGTGTCAGTCAACAATGTACTGACTGATGTGCCGCCATCGCTGGCAAGCCAGCTCCCACAAGGTTTTGTGGTGGATTGAGTGGCGGGCTCAGACGCGAAACTGATCCATCAATTTCATCTGCTGACTCGCCAGGGCATTGAGCTGGCTGCTGATCGCCGCCGACTCAGTAGCCTGCTCGGTCAGGGTTTCAGTCACGGTACGAATCGCCGAAACGTTGCGATTGACCTCTTCGGCGACCGCACTCTGCTGCTCAGCCGCGCTGGCAATCTGCAGGTTCATGTCGCTGATCACCGTCACCGCATCACTGATCTTGCCCAGCGCATCCACCGCCTGACGAATCTGCCCGGCGTTGTTGTGTGCCTGAGTCTGGCTCGAATGCATGGTCGCGACCACGCCACGGGTGCCTGTCTGAATGCGCTCGATCACGATGCGAATTTCTTCCACCGAATCCTGCGTGCGCTTGGCGAGGTTGCGCACTTCGTCGGCAACCACGGCAAAACCACGGCCGCTCTCACCGGCGCGGGCCGCTTCAATCGCCGCGTTGAGCGCCAGCAAATTGGTCTGTTCGGCGATACTGCGGATCACTTCCAGTACCGAGCCGATCTGCTCGCTGTTGACTGCCAGCGCTTCAACTTCGGTCACCGCTTTGCTGACTTCTTCGGCCAGTTGATTGATGTCGCGGGTGCTGCGCTCGATGATCGACATGCCGTCCTTGGCCGACTGATCGGCACCTTTCGCGGCGTTGGCGGCGTTCGATGCGCTGTTGGCGACGTCGTGGGCGGTGGCGCTCATTTCGTTGGACGCGGTGGCCACCTGATCGATCTCGCGGAACTGCACCTGCATGCCTTCGCTGGTCTGGCGGGCGATTTCCGAAGACTGGTCGGCGGTGCCACGGGCTTCGGTGATGCTCTGTTTGATCTGCGCGATGGTCGGTTGCAGCTTGTCGAGGAAACGGTTGAACCAGTTGACCAGTTCGCCCAGTTCATCCTGTTTGCTGTAGTTCAGGCGTTGGGTCAGATCACCTTCGCCGCTGGCAATGTTCTTCAGCATCTCGGCAACGCTATTGATCGGGCGAGTAACGCCGGACGCGGTCAGCCAGATCAGCAACAGGCCAACCAGACCGGCAACCACGGCGACCAGCAGCGCGGTGATCACGCCGGTTTCCTGAGCATCGTCGAGTACCGCTTGCAGCTTGACCGAATCGGCCAGCAGCACTTGTTTTGGCAGGTCGATGACTACGCCCCAGGCGCGTGAGTTACCGATCGGATCGACCGGGTACACCGCACGAATCAGATCGCCCTGTTCGAGAATCTTCGGTGTACCAGAGGTCAGCAGTTGCAGCACGTCCTTGCCATCGGCGCCGAGAGTGTCGCTGATCTTTTTGCCGACCTTGCTCGCGTCGGAACTGTCAGCACCGAGCACGCCGCTGCCGGAAACAATCAGCATGTGCCCGGCGTTGTTGAACAGGTTGCGCTGGGAATCCACGGCCGCTGCTTGCAGGGCATCGAGGGCGATGTCGACACCGACCACGCCGATGGCCTTGCCGTCGACGATCAACGGCACGGAAATGGTCGTCATGAGCATTTCCTTGCCACCGACGGTGTCGGCATACGGGTCGAGCAGGCAGGTGCGCTTGGCATCGCGAGGGCAGGTGTACCAGCTGTTGTACGGCGTGCCGCTGACGCTGAGGGTGGTTTTGGTCAGGTCTTCTTCGACCATGATGGTGTTCAGCGAGGCGCCGGCGGCGCGGCTCCAGTACGTGGCAAAACGTCCGGCTTCGTTGGACTGGCGCGCAGCATCGTTGGCGAACTCGCTGTCCTTGCCGTCGAGAGCGTTCGGTTCGAAGGCGAGCCAGATGCCCAGCACTTTGTCGTTGCGCTCAAAAGCGGTTTTCAGGCTCAGGTTCAACTCTTCGCGCAAGGCACCGGCGTCCAGCGAACGCTTGGCGGCCATGACGCGCATGTCCTTGATCTGGTCAGCCAGGGCTGTGATCACCGTCAGGCTTTCGCCGAAGGTCTTCTGCACCCGCACGGCTTGCTCGGCGGCTTTGGCTTGCAACAGATTCTGCACGCTGGCGGTGAGCAATTTATTGCTCGAGTCACTGACCAGTTGGTCGTTCTGGTTGGTCTGGTAGATGTTCATGCCGACGATCAGCGCAACCACACCGAGCAGGCACAGGCCGGAGAGCAGAACGATTTTCAGGCGAATGGACAGAGAGTCGAACATGGGGCGATCTCGCGAATGAATAAACGGGTGGCAGGCGGATATGAACTATCCGGTTCGCCAAATCCATTCAGCGCCATGCAATGCTCATCGGCGTGGAAGCAGAGGGCATGAGGCGCGTGCCGACGGACGGTCAGCGCTAAACGTTTGCGCAGGAGAAAGTGCTGAAAAAGCGATTAATTACAGGGATGTTTCAGTGTGGATACGGGGGCGGGTTCACGCGGGAATCGATTCCGGACGCGACCAGATCCACAGATTGCCCAGGCTCATCCCGGCAATCGCCAGATAGACCGGCCAGCCGTGATCGAGCATCACCAGCATTAACGTCGCGCAAAGCAACATGCTCACTGTCGCGCTGACTTTGGCCTTGCGCGCGATGATCTTGCCGTTGCGCCAATTGCTGAGGATCGGTCCGAACAAGCGATGGTTTTCCAGCCAGGCACTCAGGCGCGGCGAGCTGCGGGTCGCGGCCCAGGCGGCAAGAAGGATGAACTCGGTGGTCGGCAGGCCGGGCACGACGATGGCGATCAGGCCAATGCCGAGGCTGACGTAGGCCAAGAGGCCGAACAGCACGCGGGCGAGTTTCGAGGAGGCGGGTTGCGGCATGGGCTCAGCGGTGGCTTCTGAAGCGGAATGGAGATCTTACAGGCTTACGCAGTTCCCCTGTAGGAGCTGCCGAAGGCTGCGATCTTTTGATGTTGTTTTCAAGATCAAAAGATCGCAG
>NZ_AKJR01000331.1:0-4870 GCF_000282235.1 Pseudomonas sp. GM24
GTGGGAATGCAGCCCGGGACGCTCTGCGTCCCAAATGCCGAACGCGGAGCGTCCGAAGAGGCATTCCCACGCAGAGCGCGGGAACGATCGTCGCGGTGCTCAGTCTGGAATCGGCAGGCTCAGGCTCTCCTTCACCTCTTCCATCACGATATAACTCTTCGACTCCCGCACATGCGGCAGCTTCAGCAGAATGTCGCCCAGCAGTTTGCGGTACGAAGCCATCTCGGAAATCCGCGCCTTCACCAGATAGTCGAAATCCCCTGACACCAAATGACATTCCAGCACGTGCGGCAATTTCAGCACCGCGCGGCGGAACTCTTCGAAAGTGTCGCCGGATTTGTAGTCGAGGCTGATCTCGACAAACACCAGCAAGCTACCCTTCAAGTGCTGCGGATTCAGCCGGGCGTTGTAGCCCATGATGATTCCTTCGCGCTCCAGACGCCTTACCCGCTCGGTGCACGGCGTGGTGGAGAGGCCGACCTTTTCCCCGAGTTCGGTAAAGGAAATCCGCCCGTCCGCCTGCAGGATCCGCAAGATGTTGCGGTCGATCTTGTCCAGCTCACGTTTGGTCTGAGTGTTGGTACGCATAGGGGATGCGCCTCCGTGAAAAGGGTTTTTGCCGAGAATTGTCGCCAAATATAGGCGCTTATATAGTGAAAAGCACTGGCATTTCTTTTTTACACTGCGCGCATCATTGCTCTAACAACACAGCTCGGCGAAAAGCCGCGATGAGGGATACAAAATGCGCGTTATGGTCTTGGGTAGCGGCGTCATCGGTACCGCCAGTGCTTACTATCTGGCCCGTGCCGGGTTTGAAGTGGTGGTGGTCGACCGGCAGCCCGCTGCGGCCATGGAGACCAGTTTCGCCAACGCCGGCCAGGTCTCGCCGGGCTACGCCTCGCCGTGGGCCGCGCCGGGCGTACCGCTGAAGGCGATCAAGTGGCTGCTGCAACGCCACGCCCCTCTCGCGATCAAGGCCACTGCCGACATCGACCAGTACCTGTGGATGGCGCAGATGCTGCGCAACTGCACCGCCAGCCGTTACGCGGTGAACAAGGAGCGCATGGTGCGTCTGTCCGAGTACAGCCGCGACTGCCTCGATGAATTGCGCGCCGAAACCGGCATCGCCTACGAAGGCCGCAGCCTCGGCACCACTCAATTGTTCCGCACCCAGGCGCAACTGGATAACGCCGCCAAAGACATCGCCGTGCTGAAAGAATCCGGCGTGCCGTTTGAAGTCCTTGATCGCGCCGGCATTGCCCGCGTCGAGCCAGCGCTGGCAGGTGTCACTGACATCCTCGCCGGCGCCCTGCGCCTGCCGAATGACCAGACTGGCGACTGCCAGATCTTCACCACGCGTCTCGCCGAAATGGCAGTGAAACTCGGTGTCGAATTCCGCTTCGGCCAGGACATCCAGAAACTCGACTACGCCGGTGATCGCATCAACGGCGTGTGGATCGACGGCAAACTGGAAACCGCCGACCGCTACGTGCTGGCCCTCGGCAGCTATTCGCCGCAATTGCTCAAGCCGCTGGGCATCAAGGCCCCGGTGTATCCGCTCAAGGGTTACTCGCTGACCGTGCCGATCACCAACCCGGCGATGGCTCCGACCTCGACTATTCTCGACGAGACCTACAAAGTCGCGATCACCCGTTTCGACAACCGCATCCGCGTTGGCGGCATGGCCGAGATCGCCGGTTTTGACCTGTCGCTGAACCCGCGCCGCCGCGAAACCCTGGAGATGATCGTCAACGACCTTTATCCTCAGGGCGGTAATCTGGCCGAGGCGAGTTTCTGGACCGGTCTGCGTCCGACCACCCCGGACGGCACGCCGATCGTTGGCGCCACGCCGTTCAAGAACCTGTTCCTCAACACCGGTCACGGCACGCTCGGTTGGACCATGGCGTGCGGTTCCGGTCGTTTGCTGGCCGACCTGATGGCAAAGAAAAAGCCGCAGATCAGCGCCGAAGGCCTCGATATTTCCCGTTACGGCAACAAGACCCAGGAGTCCGCAAAACATGTCAATCCAGCGCCAGCTCACCAATGAGCGCATGAGTCAGATCGTCAGCCACAACGGCACCGTGTATCTGGCCGGGCAGGTCGGCGACGACTTTGATGCCGGGGTTGAACAGCAGACCCGCGAGGTACTGGCCAATATCGAGCGCTTGCTCGATCTGGCTGGCACCGACAAAGAGCATCTGCTGTCGGCGACGATCTACCTGAACGACATCGAAGCACACTTTGCCGGGATGAACTCGGTGTGGGATCAGTGGCTGCCCAAAGGCGCCGCCCCGGCCCGTGCCACCGTCGAAGCGAAAATGGCCAAGCCGAGCATCCTGGTAGAAATCTCTATCGTCGCCGCGCTGCCGTAAGCCGTTGTAAAGATCCCTCTCCCGGCGCTGTTGGCGGTTCACGTCGTCAGTCGGCGCCGGTTTTTCTTCCCATGACCGCCTAGAAGTCTGCCGCCATGCGTCCTGCCCGTGCCCTGATCGACCTAGAAGCCCTGCGCCACAACTACCGAATTGCCCGCGAAGTCACCGGCGCCAAGGCGCTTGCGGTGATCAAGGCCGATGCCTATGGCCATGGCGCGGTGCGTTGCGCGCAGGCGCTGGAAGCCGAGGCCGACGGTTTTGCCGTCGCTTGCATCGAAGAAGCGCTGGAGTTGCGCGCGGCCGGCATCAAGGCCCCGGTGTTGTTGCTCGAAGGCATCTTCGAAGCCGATGAGCTGGCGTTGATCGTCGAGCATGATTTCTGGACCGTGGTGCATTCGCTGTGGCAGCTCGAAGCAATTGAGCAGGCGACGCTGAGCAAGCCGATTACCGTGTGGCTGAAGCTTGATTCGGGCATGCACCGTGTCGGTCTGCATCCCAAGGATTACCCGGCAGCCTATCAACGGCTGCTGGCCAGCGGCAAAGTGGCGAAAATCGTCTTGATGAGCCACTTCGCCCGCGCCGATGAACTGCACGCGCAGAGCAGCACCGAGCAGGTTGCGGTGTTTGAAGCGGCGCGTCAGGGCCTGGCGGCGGAAGTCAGCTTGCGCAACTCGCCGGCTGTGCTCGGTTGGCCGCAGATTCACAGCGATTGGGTGCGCCCGGGCATCATGCTTTATGGCGCGACCCCGTTCGAAGAAGCCAACGCCGTGGCCGAGCGCCTGCAACCGGTGATGACCCTCGAATCGAAAGTCATCTGTGTGCGTGAGCTGCCCGCCGGCGAGCCGATCGGCTACGGCGCCAAATTCATCACCGACAAGCCGATGCGCATCGGCGTGGTCGCCATGGGTTACGCCGATGGCTACCCGCGTCAGGCGCCGACCGGCACGCCGGTTTTGGTGGCTGGCAAGCGCAGCCGCATTCTCGGTCGCGTGTCGATGGACATGCTCTGCATCGATCTGACCGATGTGCCGCAAGCCGACCTCGGTTCGAGCGTCGAATTGTGGGGCAAAAATATCCTCGCCAGTGAAGTGGCGCAGTGGGCCGACACCATTCCGTACCAGATCTTTTGCAATCTGCGCCGAGTGCCAAGGCTCTATTCCGAGGGTTAACGCCGCTGCGGGGGCCAAGTGTTGTAAATACTGAACGCTGTCGCCATGATAACGCTCAATATTCTTACAACATCAGGAGGCTCCCGCCTTGGACGTCGGTGAACGACTGCAATCGATCCGCAAGCTCAAAGGGCTTTCCCAGCGTGAACTCGCCAAACGCGCGGGCGTCACCAACAGCACCATTTCGATGATCGAAAAGAACAGCGTCAGCCCTTCGATCAGTTCGCTGAGGAAGGTACTGGGCGGCATCCCCATGTCCATGGTCGAGTTCTTTTCCGAAGAAATCCTGCAGGAAGTCCCGACCCAGATCGTCTACAAGGCCAACGAGCTGATCGACATTTCCGACGGCGCCGTGACCATGAAACTGGTCGGCCGCGCGCACCCCAGCCGCGCCATCGCCTTCCTCAATGAAATCTACCCGCCGGGCGCCGATACCGGCGAAGAAATGCTCACCCATGAAGGCGAGGAAACCGGGATTCTGGTGGAAGGTCGTCTGGAACTGGTGGTGGGTCTGGAAACTTTTATTCTCGAAGCCGGCGACAGCTACTACTTTGAAAGTACCAAGCCGCATCGTTTCCGTAATCCGTTCGACGCGCCTGCGCGACTAATCAGCGCAGCCACGCCGGCGAATTTTTAACAAAGAGGTGCCAAGCCATGATGGCAAAGGCATCCGGACCGTTTTTCTACCGTGCGGTATAACCCCTTCGACTATGGGGTTGTTTCAGTGTGACGGGCTACCCGCTATACTTCCGCCCGCCTGCGAACCGTGGCCGCAGGCGTGAATAGCCACCATTGAGGGTGAACGCGTGAACCTAATTATGAAAATGCTGGCTGCACCAGCAACCGTACTGGCCCTCTGGGCTGTCAGCGCTCAAGCTGCGACGAATGACGACATTGCCAAACGCCTCGAGCCGGTCGGCCAGGTGTGTGTTCAAGGGCAGGAATGCAAAGGGATGGAAGTTGCCGCTTCCGCAGGTGGTGGTGGCGGGGCGAAGTCCCCTGATGATGTGATTGCCAAGCACTGCAATGCTTGCCACGGCACAGGCCTGCTGGGCGCACCAAAAATCGGTGACAAGGCGGCTTGGCAAGAGCGCGCTGATCATCAAGGCGGCCTCGACGGCATCCTGGCCAAGGCCATCACCGGTATTAACTCGATGCCACCGAAAGGCACCTGCGCCGATTGCTCGGATGAAGAGTTGAAAGGTGCAATCCAGAAGATGTCCGGCCTGAAATAAGCCGCGCTTCTGACGAAAAAAACCGTCTTCGGACGGTTTTTTTGTGCCTGCGATTTAGTAGCCCTCACCCCAGCCCTCTCCCGGAGGGAGAGGG
>NZ_AKJR01000332.1:0-1362 GCF_000282235.1 Pseudomonas sp. GM24
GGCGGCCTGACAGCCGACCAATCTCTGTCTGAATGCACGCAGTTCAAACTGTGGGAGCGAGCCAGCTCGCGAAAGCGTTCTCACATTCACCGGTTTTCTTTCGGATTCACTCCCGCGAGCCCACAAAAAAAGCCACCTCTCGGTGGCTTCTCTTTCAACATCTGCAATCAGTCGTAAATCACTTTCTTTTTCCAGTCGGCATCGGCCTCTACATCTTTTAGGCCGGCGGTCAGTTGGTTCTCCTCACCTTCAACCGGTGCAATTTTGTCCATGACCTGGGCGTTGGCGCGGGCCAGCAGTTTTTCCAGATATTGCAGTTGTTCTGCATACACCTGCGGATCCTGCTGTTTGCGCAAGTATTGCACGCCGCGTTCGAAGGCGAGGCGGGCCTGGCCGGGCTGGTTTTGTTGCAGGGACTGTTGGCCGAGGTTGTTGAAGAATTCGATGTGCAGCAGCACCAGTATGTGGCGGACCTCGCGGATCCAGTGTTTGGCTTCGTTCGGTGGCAGGAAGCCGTCGTGGGCGGCGCGGGTGATCTGGCCGTGGAGGGCTTCGAGCAGGAAGCGCACGTCTTTGGCTTTGGCTTCGGTCAGGATCGGCGCCGGAGGGTTGTTGACCGGGATCGATTCGCCTTGGGCGACCAATGCGCTCAGTTCGGTGATGCGCGCTTTGGTGGTGGCGCTGGTTTTTTCCAGGTTCAGCAGGCGCTGGCAGACATTCAGCTCCAGGCGGGTCAGCAGCAGCTTGAGGGCCGGAGTCATGAACTGGCCCGGGAAGGTCTCGGTCAGTTCGCCGCAGCGGCGCAGGCGGTCGTTCAGTTCGACCTTGGTACGGGCCTTCTCCAGTTTGTTGTTTTCCACCACATGGTTCATGTAGCCAATGGCGATCAGAATTGCGATCCCGGCTATGACTAGCAGGGTGATCATGAGTGGTGTCACCGGTAAGACCTCTTTATAGGGTTCGCATGCGAGTGTAGTGGCTGGGCATTTAGCCGCCTAGCGCCGCTCGACGAGTTGGATCGGCAGGTTCAATCTGTATCGGCCGCACGCTGCTTATATGAATGCTGGCGATGCATGTGCAGATTGCCATCACTGTGCGGTGGACTATAACGTCTTGGCGAGTGGCGGAATATAGGCGTCAATCGTCGGGCGACGGAAAAGCCCGGTTGCCGCCGTAAAGCAGGTCGAAGTCATTGATTTAAATAAATTTATATCAAGGGGTTGACGACCTCTCAATCCATCCATAGAATGCGCGCCACTTGCAGCGTAAAGCACACAGCGAAGCGCGGCAGGGAGTGAATGTTGTAGCGTGTCCCCTTCGTCTAGTGGCCTAGGACACCGCCCTTTCACGGCGGTAACAGGG
>NZ_AKJR01000333.1:0-2690 GCF_000282235.1 Pseudomonas sp. GM24
CTCCGCGTCCCAAAGCGGACGCATAGCGTCCATTGAGGCGTTCCCACGCAGAGCGTGGCAACGATCATCCGGCGCAGGAATGATCAGTGGTCATCAGTTTTTTCCTCGTCCTTTTCGAAGAGCTTCACGATGCGCGGCATCACGCTGAAAATCCCCAGCGCCAGAAAGGTACTGAGCAGCGCCGTTGCCTCCCTGCCCAATCCGGCCGCGACACCAATGGCCGCGGTCATCCACAGCCCGGCAGCCGTGGTCAGGCCTTTGACATGGCCTTCATCGCCTTCCTTGTTTTTCAGGATAGTCCCGGCACCGAGAAAGCCGATCCCGGCGATCACCCCCTGCACCACCCGGCTCATCGCATCCGACTCCGCCCCTGACGTTTGCGGCACCAGCACAAACAGCGCGGCCCCAAGCGCTACCAGCATGTGCGTGCGCACCCCGGCAGCCTTGCCCTTGTGCTCGCGCTCAAACCCCAGAATCCCGCCCAGCACCGCCGCCATCAGCAGGCGAACAGTAATCCGCGTCAATTGCGAAGCATCGCCAACGTCGGCGAATTCCGCTTGCAGGGTTTCCCACACTTCATGCCACCACGCGTTCATCGTGTAGTCCTTGTTATTAGTCGGTAAACGATGGACAGCGGCGACCATTAATCAGTTGCGCAGAACGATCGGTAAAGCGCGCGCCCTAACCTTGCAGACCTCCCTGAAAAAAGGACTGCTCCCATGCCTCTTCGAGTCGATGAATCCAACCCCGAACAAAAAGTGTGTTTTTTCGCCGTCGAACACGGCGAGGAAATTCGCATTTGCGACACCCTGGAAGTCATGACAGATAGCGAAAAATCCATGTCATTCGTGGAAATAGAAGGCCGGCGCGTTTACATCACAGAAGCAGAGGCTGACGCCTTGACCGTCGCAGGCGCCAAAGACGGCCGCAAACACCTGAAAGCCGACGAGAGTGATTCGGTGATTTGACTGACTTCGATCAACACCCCGCGCAAACGTCTGCGATAGGCGTTTGCGCCTTTGCCTGCGCGCTGCTTCAAGTTGTCGCAGACGCTACCCAAAATCTCATCTGATCCGCTTTTTATTGAAATACCTGAGTCTGTTATGCAAACAGATCGACGCTCATAGTGCGCTGGCCTGATGGAGGCTGATGAGCGAATAACCATGAGCGAACAAATCCCCGTCCGAACCGTAGAAGCATCCCCGACTATAAAGAAGGTGCCCGCACGCCCAATGAAGGCGACGGCCAAGTCCAGCGACAACCAGATCCACACGCGCAGCTTCACCGGCCTGTTCCGCACCCTGCGCATGAGCGGCGCGGGATTTCTGTTCGTGCTGTTTTTCGGCACTGTGTGGCTGAACTGGGGCGGACGTCAGGCGGTGCTCTGGGATCTTTCCGAAAGCAAATTCCACATCTTCGGCGCGACGTTCTGGCCGCAGGATTTCATCCTGCTCTCGGCGCTGTTGATCATCGCCGCCTTCGGTTTGTTCGCCATTACCGTGTTTGCCGGCCGGGTCTGGTGCGGCTACACCTGCCCGCAGAGTTCGTGGACATGGATCTTCATGTGGTGCGAGAAGATCACCGAAGGCGAGCGCAACCAGCGGATCAAACTGCAAGCCGCACCATGGAGCCTGAACAAACTGGCGCGGCGCGCCGCCAAACACACCTTGTGGCTGGCGATCAGCGTGCTCACCGGCCTGACCTTCGTCGGTTACTTCACGCCGATCCGGCCACTGGCCGAAGAGTTGCTGACCCTGCAAATCGGCGGCGTCAGCCTGTTCTGGGTGCTGTTCTTCACCGCTGCCACCTACATCAACGCCGGTTGGCTGCGCGAGGCGGTGTGCATGCACATGTGTCCGTATGCGCGGTTCCAGAGCGTGATGTTCGACAAAGACACCCTGGCGATTTCCTACGACGTGGCCCGTGGCGAAAACCGTGGTCCGCGTAAACGCGACATGAAACCGCTTGAAGCCGGTCTGGGTGATTGCATCGACTGTCAGTTGTGCGTGCAGGTCTGCCCGACCGGCATCGACATCCGCGATGGCCTGCAGATGGAATGCATCGGTTGCGCGGCGTGCATAGACGCCTGTGACTCGATCATGGACAAGATGAACTACCCGCGTGGTTTGATCCGCTACAGTTCCGAGCGCGAATTGCAGGGTGGCAAGACTCACCTGCTGCGTCCGCGTTTGATCGGTTACACCGTGGTGCTGGTGGCGATGATCGGCGCATTGGCATTGGCGCTGGTCGAACGGCCGATGGTCTCGCTGGACGTGACCAAGGATCGCGGCTTGTTCCGTGAAAACGGTCAGGGCCAGATCGAAAACATCTACACCCTCAAAGTCATCAACAAGACCCAGCAACGTCAGGACTACCACCTCAGCCTGGTCGACGGCGATGGCTTCCAGTTGCAAGGCAAGACTGAGCTGAGCCTGGCACCGGGGGAAATTGTCGATGTGCCGGTGTCGGTGGCGATGACCACGGAGCGCCCGGCCAGCAGTTCGCAGACCTTGAGTTTCAAAATTGCCGACAGTGATGAGCCTGAGGTTTATAGCGTGGCGAAGAGCAGGTTTGTTGCGCCGATGAATCGCTGAGCCGTTAGAATCCGCTCCCTCACCCCAGCCCTCTCCCAGGGGGAGAGGGGGCCGACCGAGGTGTCTGTCGCTATACATCGATCTGACAGACCGAGT
>NZ_AKJR01000334.1:0-2910 GCF_000282235.1 Pseudomonas sp. GM24
AAATCTGAAAACCGCATAGATCGGCTCCCTTTCCCCCTCGCCCCCCATGGGGGAGAGGGTTGGGGTGAGGGGGAAAAGATTTCAAGCCATGCACACATCGCATATTCAATTCAGATCTTAATAAATAGCTTCTTATTCCTTAACGAATATAAATCCCCTCCCTATACTCGTCCAGGAACAGACACGACGCAGGAGAGCTCCCCATGCGCAACGAATCAATCCGCTACCTGATTGTGCCGGGCTGGCAAGGATCGCCAGAAGATCATTGGCAAAGCCACTGGCAAAACAGCCTGCCGAACAGCGCGCGGGTCGAGCAGGCCGATTGGCTGACGCCGCGTCGTGAAGACTGGGTGGCGGCACTGGCCGAGGCGATTGCAGCCGACAGCACGCCGGTCATTCTTATCGCCCACAGCCTCGGCTGCATCACCGTTGCCCATTGGGCAGCCACGGCGCCGCTGCAATATCTGCGTCAGGTACGCGGTGCCTTGCTGGTCGCGCCAGCGGACGTCGAACGTCCGGCCTGCGCGCCAGCCCTGCGCAACTTTGCACCGATTCCGACGGATCTGCTGCCGTTCCCGAGCCAGGTGGTCAGCTCCGATAACGATGCTGCCGTCAGTGCACCGCGAGCGCTTGAACTGGCGCGCAACTGGGGCGCCGAAGCGGGGATTCTTGCTGGCGCCGGACACATCAACGTCAAGTCCGGGCATCAGCGTTGGGAGCAGGGTTTTGCCTATCTCTATCGCCTGCAAAACCGCTTGGAACACCACGCCCGCCGCCGCGCCTGATTTTATTTCTTTCAACGCCCCCGTCTCCCGGCGGTTTTGGGCGGGAGTCTGCCATGAGTTTCGAAACGTTCGGTCAGCCGTTGCTGACCTTTCCCGATGCAGAAAAAAGCCCCCTGAGCATTCGCGCCAAAGCGCTGGTGTTTGTCGATCCGCGCTCGCGTCAGTTGCGCGAAGAGCTTGAGCAATTGGCGCCACGATCGGTCTCGGTGTTGATACGTGGCGAGACCGGTACCGGCAAGGAACTGCTCGCCCGGCACATCCATCGCGCCAGCGACCGCAGTGGTCTGTTCGTCTCTGTCAATTGCGGCGCCATCAGCCCGACCTACGCCGATGCAGAACTGTTTGGCTATGCCGCCGGCACCTACAGCGGTTCGGCGAGCAGTCGCGCGGGCTGGTTCGGTTCGGCCAATGGCGGCACCTTGTACCTGGATGAAATCGGCGACTTGCCGCTGCCGATCCAGATCAAACTACTGGCAGCGCTGGAAAACCACGAAGTCACCCGTGTCGGAGCGCATCAGCCGAGCCCGGTGGATGTGCGCCTGGTCGCGGCGACCAGCATCGATCTGGCGCAAGCGGTGGACGCCGGAAAATTTCATGAGCGCCTTTATCACTATTTGAGCGAAGGGCAACTGGAGTTGCCCGCCTTGCGCGCGCGCATCGGCGACATTCTTTCGCTGGCCGAGTATTTCCTTGGCATCTATAGCCAGCGTCTGGACTTGCCGGTGCCATTGATCAGCGAAGCGGCGCAGCATGTGCTCGAACAACACAGTTGGCCGGGCAACACCCGCGAGCTGGAAAACGTCATTCACTTTGCCTTGCTGGTGAGCACCGGCGACGAGATTCTCCCGGAGCACCTGAATCTGCCCGAGGTGTCTGGGCCGCAGCTTCAGATCGAACGGCTGGTTGCACAAATCAACATCGGCGGCAGCGTCGATGAGCGTAAGGCCTTGAAAGATTTGCTGATTCGTTTGAGTGAGGGTTTGTAACCGTTTCGTTCAACATGAACAAAATGGAATATGAAGCTGAATAAACGTTATTGTCCGGGAATAAAAAATCCCGGTATTGTCCGACCCACGCCAGCGATATCACTTCACTGGCACACGTATTAATGCCGTCGTCGATGACGACCGTGATTTTCGATAAGGACACTGCATGAAAAAGGTTCTGTTGTTTACCGCATTGGCGGCTGCTCTGACTGCTTCCCTGGCCAATGCCGGCGAGAAACTGGTGGTTGCTGCGACCCCGGTGCCGCACGCTGAAATCCTTGAGCTGATCAAACCGACCCTGGCCAAAGAAGGCGTGGATCTGGAAATCAAAGTGTTCACCGACTACGTTCAGCCGAACGTACAGGTTGGCGAGAAGCGTCTGGACGCCAACTACTTCCAGACCCTGCCGTACCTGAACAGCTTCAACCAGGGTAAATACAAGGACGACAAATCCAAGTACCTGGTGACCGTGCAGGGCGTGCACGTTGAACCGTTCGGTGGTTACTCGAGCAAGTACAAGACCCTGGCTGAACTGCCGGACGGCGCCACCATCGCCATCCCGAACGAAGGCAGCAACAGCGGCCGTGCGCTGATCCTGCTGCAGAAGGCTGGCCTGATCGAGCTGAAAGATCCGAAAAATGCTCTGGCAACGCCGAAAGACATCGCCAAGAACCCGCACAACTTCAAGTTCAAGGAACTGGAATCGGCCCTGCTGCCACGCGTTCTGAAGGAAGTTGATCTGGATATGATCAACACCAACTACGCGCTGGAAGCCAAGCTGAACCCGCAGAAAGATGCGCTGGTGATTGAAGGTGCTGACTCGCCGTACGTGAACTTCCTGGTGGCCCGTGAGGACAACAAGAACAGCGACGCGATCCAGAAACTGGCCAAAGCCCTGACCAGCCCGGAAGTCAAAGCGTTCATCGAGAAGAAGTACAACGGCGCGGTACTGCCGGCGTTCTGATCTGACGCTGGAACCACCCCCTTCAAGGTGTGAAAACGCCGATGGCCAGCGATGGTCATCGGCGTTTTTGTGTGCGTGCGGAAAGCGGCCCTCACCCTAACCCTCCCGAAACGTCGGACCGCCCAGAGGTAGAGGGGACTGAATGGGGGATATTGACGCAATACGCCGACGTGAA
>NZ_AKJR01000335.1:0-4788 GCF_000282235.1 Pseudomonas sp. GM24
GTATTCCAAGTCGACGTACCTCTTCAGACACCTCGGTAGGCTCCCTCTCCCTCCGGGAGAGGGCTGGGGTGAGGGGCTTTTCTGCTTACAAACAAAAAACGGGCCTGCTTTCGCAGGCCCGTTCTCATTGGTTGGCTTATTAAATCAGCGTATCAACTGTTGATCGCTGCCTGTTCATTCTCGTCAAACTCTTCCGCCAACAGCTTGTCGTTAGCCTTGCCGGTGAGTGGCACCACAGCGGCACGTGGCTTACCTCGCAGTTTGCCGAAAAGGTGCTCCAGGGCGTGCTCGAGTTTTTCGGCAGCGCCGTCGATCGCCTGTTCCAGCGAATCGGCCTTGTGGGTCACGGAAATCGGTTGATGGCCTTTTGGCCGCGCTTCCAGTTGGCAGCGCAAGTCATGGGGACCTGGTTTGTCACCGTTCTCGTCGCTCAGGTGGACTTCGACACGGGTCAGGTCTTCTTCATAACGTTCGAGCGTGCTCTCAATGGTTGTACGTACCCACTCCTCCAGTCGTTGACTACTTTGAATATGGTTATCGCTGTTGACTTGGATTTGCATAGTTCATCCCTTATTTCAGCTAGCTCGTGAGAGGCCTTGAGTTGAATTTCCTGACCTCCTGGTTACAACAATCGGCCCGACTGCCGAACATTTCAACCCCTGAAAAAAGATAAATATTCATTCGCAAAAAAAGCCGGACAACCGGGCAAAGCACTGGTAAGGTCGGGAGTTGGGTCGCCTCGCAACCCTGCAAAATTCGCTCACAATTGCCCGTCATTCAACGGGTGCAAACTGCGAAATATCCCCGCCTCCTCGACCAGCCAATCATGCACCGCACGCACGCCCGGATGGCTCAACGCCCCCGGCGCATACAGCAACACGTAACGTTTGTGATTCGGTACCGACAGGCCGAACGGCACAATCAACGTCCCTCGTTCCAACTCATCGTTAAGCAAAGTGCGGCGGGCAATCGCCACGCCCATGCCGGCGATCGCCGCTTCGATGGTCAGGTGATTGCGATTGAACGTATGCCCGCGCCGTACGTCGGCGCCTTCAAAGCCGATCGCGTTTAAATAAAACTCCCACTCTGCGTATTCATAGCTGCCACGCCAGGCAGTGATGTCGTGCAATAACGGAAAATGCACCAGATCCGCCGGCCCATGCAGCGGCGGACGCCCACGCAACAGGCTCGGTGCACACACGGGAAAAATCTGCTCGTCGAGCAAGGCTGTGGATAACAATCCCGGGTAACTGCCGTCGTTCAGATCGATCGCCAGATCAAAGTCACCCTCGTGTAACGGTACGCTGCTGTCCTCGGCGACCAGCCGCAGCTGAATGTCCGGATAGCGCTGCTGCAGGCGTGGCAAGCGCGGTGTCAGCCACTTGCTGAGGAACGACGGAATCGAGCGCACGCGCAAAATTCCGCTGATCATTCCGGCGTCGAGCCGACGCAATTCGGCATCGATGCTGCCGTACGCCTCGTTGACGGTAATCGCCAGCCGCTGCCCCTCCGCGCTCAGCTCGACACCGCGCGCACGCCGATGAAACAAACGAAAACCCAGGCGCTCTTCCAACTGACGAATCTGCTGACTGACCGCCCCCGGGGTGATGTGCAGTTCTTCGGCGCAACGGGTGAACGACAGGTGCCGCGCGGCACAGGAAAACACCTGCAGCCAGACATAGGTCTGGGCGTGCAATTGACGACTCATCGTTTAGTCCTGCTAAAGGCTTACTTAGGAAGTTTCGTTAGTCACGTAGGACCGAGGTAGGCAGTATCGCCGACATTGCGCTTGTCCTACAAAAAATGGCAGCGATTCCTACTCCATTGCTTGTAAGGGTTTAGCATGGCTATCAGTGTTTTCGATCTATTCAAAGTCGGCATCGGCCCGTCCAGCTCCCACACTGTCGGCCCGATGCGGGCGGCAGCAACCTTCGCTCAGGCGCTGATCGATCAACATCTGTTGAACGATGTGCGTCGTGTGGAAATCCGTTTGTACGGTTCGCTGTCGGCCACCGGCGTCGGTCACGCCACTGACCGCGCCACGGTGATGGGCCTGATGGGCGAATGGCCGGACAGCATCGATCCGTCGACCATCGATCCCCGCATCCAGCAACTGCGTGAGACAGGCCAACTGTCCCTCGCCGGTCAGAGAGAAATTGCCTTCGACTGGCAGCGCGATCTCCTGCTGCTTGACGAGAGCCTGCCCTACCACCCCAACGCCATGTCCCTGACAGCCTTTGGCGAAACGGCCGAACTGTTCGAGCAAACGTACTACTCAGTTGGCGGCGGTTTTATCATCGAAGCGGCCGAAGCCGAGTCCGGCGTAGCCCCGGCCGGTGACGTGGTGTTGCCGTACGATTTCTCCAGCGCCGCCGAACTGCTGGCGCTGTGCAAGCAGCACAACCTGCGCGTCTCTGAACTGATGATGGCCAACGAGCGCGCCTGGCGCAGCGACGCGGAAATCCGCCAAGGCCTGTTGCACATTTGGTCGGTGATGCGTGAATGCGTCGAACAAGGCCTGCGCCACGAGGGGATTCTGCCCGGCGGCCTGAACGTGCCGCGCCGCGCGGCGAAATTGCATCGCAGCCTGCTGGAAATCGGCAAGCCCAACGTGATCAGTTCGACGCTATCGGCAATGGAATGGGTCAACCTGTTCGCCCTCGCCGTCAACGAAGAAAACGCCGCCGGCGGGCGCATGGTCACCGCGCCGACCAATGGTGCAGCGGGGATCATTCCGGCGGTTCTGCACTACTACATGAAATTCAACGCGGACGCGTCTGACGATGATGTCGTCGCTTTCTTCCTGGGCGCGGCCGCCGTCGGCATTCTCTGTAAGAAGAATGCCTCGATCTCCGGCGCCGAAGTGGGCTGCCAGGGTGAAGTCGGTTCGGCTTGCGCGATGGCCGCTGCCGGCCTGGCCGATGTGCTCGGCGCCACCCCGGAGCAACTGGAAAACGCCGCCGAAATCGGCCTGGAACACAACCTCGGCCTGACCTGCGACCCGGTCGGCGGCCTCGTGCAAGTGCCATGCATCGAGCGCAATGCCATCGCTGCCGTGAAAGCGATCAACGCCACGCAAATGGCCCTGCGCGGCGACGGCAAGCACTTCATTTCCCTCGACCGGGTGATCCGCACCATGCGCGACACCGGCGCCGACATGCACGACAAATACAAAGAGACTTCACGGGGTGGCCTTGCCGTGAGCTGGGTGGAATGCTGAGGCGCATTCCCTGACCGCCCCGGCAGACCGCACCCGACGGTCTGCCAACCGTGAGCCCGAGCAAAAATAATAACGAGGCGATACCGATGACCGATGTACGTACACCTGCTGCCGAAAATCCCGCTGCAGATCGCACACGCAATGCAGAAACGGCCCACACGGGCTGGAGCAAATTCGACACCACCTGGATGCTCGGCCTGTACGGCACGGCTATCGGTGCAGGGACTTTGTTTCTGCCGATCAACGCCGGTGTCGGTGGTTTCTGGCCGTTGCTGATTCTCGCCGTGCTGGCTTTCCCGATGACGTTTTTTGCCCACCGTGGCCTGACCCGATTCGTGCTGTCCGGGCGCTCCGGGGACATCACCGAAGTGGTCGAAGAACACTTCGGCATCGGTGCCGGCAAGCTGATCACGCTGCTGTATTTCTTTGCGATCTTCCCGATCCTGCTGGTATACAGCGTGGCGCTGACCAACACCCTGAGCAGCTTTCTCGAACACCAATTGCACATCGCCCCGCCGCCACGGGCGATCCTCTCACTGGTGTTGATCCTCGGTTTGATGGCGATTGTGCGCTGTGGGCAAAGCGTCATCGTCAAAGCCATGAGCGTGCTGGTTTATCCCTTTGTTGCGGCGTTGCTGCTGCTCGCGCTCAGCCTGATCCCGAACTGGAACGGCGCGTTTTTCGCCAGCGCTCAAGAGGCCATGCCGATGTCTGTTTTCTTCAAGACAATGTGGCTGGCGATTCCGGTGATGGTGTTCTCGTTCAACCATTCGCCGATCATCTCCGCGTTCGCGGTTGATCAGAAACAACGCTACGGCGAGCAGGCCGAACGCAAAAGCAGCGGCATCCTCGCCATGGCCCACGGCATGATGGTGGTGACGGTGATGTTCTTCTGCTTCAGTTGTGTGCTGGCGCTGTCGCCGGCGGATCTTGCGGCAGCGAAGGCGCAGAACATTTCGATCCTGTCGTATCTGGCCAACCATTTCCAGACGCCAGTGATCGCTTACGCCGCGCCGCTGATTGCGCTGGTGGCGATCACCAAATCCTTTCTCGGCCACTACATCGGGGCCAGCGAAGGTTTTCAGGGCATGATCGTGAAAAGCCTGCGCAGCCGTGGCCGGGTCATGTCGGCGAGCTGGCTGAACCGTGCGACCGCCGTGTTCATGATCCTCAGCTGCTGGGCCGTGGCGACTTTCAACCCGAGCATCCTCGGCATGATCGAAACCCTCGGCGGGCCGGTGATTGCCTGCCTGTTGTTCCTGATGCCGATGTACGCCATCCGTCGCGTGCCAGCGTTGCGCCAGTATTCGGGCCAGGTGTCCAACGTGTTTGTGGTGTTGATCGGTCTGATTGCACTGTCAGCGATCATCTACTCGGTTCTGCCCTGAAAACGCGCCATTAAAAAAGGCGAGCCGCGTGGCTCGCCTTTTTTATGCCCGTGTTCATTGTTCGACAATTTTCCCGGCACAGCCCTTGCTACTCCCCTGTGAGAGCTGTCGCAGGCTGCGATCTTTTGATCTTCATGATCGAAATCAAAACACCGAAGATCAAAAGATCGCAGCCTCGTT
>NZ_AKJR01000336.1:0-5210 GCF_000282235.1 Pseudomonas sp. GM24
AGCTCCTACATTTATCTGCGTCGATCACAAAACAATACTTGACCATTCAACTAGATGATAAGCATTATCATTCGCTTGAAATCGATCAGGTCCTCCCGTGAGTCAATCGCGCTTCAACCACGTCTTCCTCACCCAGCGCACCTCGCTGCTGCGTACGCTGGAACGGATGGTCAACAATCACAGCACCGCTGAAGACCTGCTGCAGGAGACCTACCTGCGCGTGACGCGGGCGTTGAGCGAACGGGCCATCGATCACCTCGAACCTTTTGTCTTCCAGACCGCGCGCAATCTGGCGCTGGATCATTTGCGTGCGCGCAAGATCCATTCGCGAACCATGGTCGATGACGTGCCGCAGGATGTCGTGCACAGCGTCGCCGCACCCGCCAGCAGCGCCGAAGATGCCGCCCACGCCGAACAGATGCTGGAGCGCCTGAACGTGAGCCTCAGTCAACTCAGTCCCCGTCAGCAGCAGATTTTCATCCTCAGCCGTCTGCACGGGAACAGTTATCAGGAAATCGCCGATGAGCTGAATGTTTCCCTCAGCACCGTGCAGAAAGAACTGAAGCTGATCATGACCATTTGTATCGGCGTCGCCGAACGTCTGAATGGCGACTGAAGTTGTAGGGCTTTTCTGTAAGTGCCAGGATCGCCTGCACGGATCAGTGGGCTTTGTTACCCTTGCCCGACTTTTACGCTTCACTTAAAAAAACAGCCGTGCGCAGACACTGCCGAGGAAACACCGTGACGGACACCCACCGCTCGCCTTCGCCGGATTCGGTGCAGGACGCTGCCAACGCAATGGACCAGGCTCTGGACTGGCTCATCGTGCTCGGCAGTCCGGACGAGGAGCAGACCCGGCAATTTCATGCCTGGCTGGCGGCCGATCCGTTGAATGCCGAAGCGTTCGCCAAGGCCCAGGCGATCTGGGACGGCCCGCAAATCGCCCAGTGCGCGCAAAGCCTGGCGGCCAAACCTGCGAAGGTCACTTTCCTCAAGCGTCTGCGTCCACACTGGAAACCGCTGGCCACCGCCGCCGTGCTGATCCTCGGTTTGTTCAGTTTCAGTAATCTGCCGATGCGCATTCAGGCCGATCATCTGACCGTGGTCGGCGAGCGCCAGCGCCTGCAACTGGAGGACGGTTCGAAAGTCCTGCTCAATACCAATTCGGCATTTTCCAGCACCATCAACGATCAGCAGCGCGTTGCCCGGTTGTTTCAGGGCGAAGCGTTTTTCGAGATCGCCAGCGGCCGCAGTCAACCGCTGGAAATCGATGCCGGCCCGGTCCGCGCCAGCGTGCGCGATACCGCATTCGCGGTGCGTTATCTCGATGGCGTGGCGCAGGTCAACGTGCAGCGCGGCGATGTCGATCTACAGGCAACGCATAACGACGCTCGCGTACGTCTTAAGGCCGGTGAGAGTATTCGTATCGGCCCCAACGGTTTCGACCGCCCGGCCAAACTCGACGTCAACACTGACCTGGCCTGGGTGCAAGGTCGCTTGGTGTTCGAGAACTGCCCGCTGAATCAGGTGCTGGCCGAATTGCGCCGCTACTATCCAGGCTGGATCATCAACACCAACGAGCAATTGGCCGACGTCGCTGTGACCGGCAATTACCGCCTCGATCAGCCACTCGACGTGGTTCGCTCCCTCGCGCACATCACCTCGGCGCAACTGAAAGAATTCCCCGCCGTGGTCATCCTGAACTAAATGAGAATTATTTTTACTCGATAGCCAACGTCAGTACGTCTCGTTATAGCCAACGCAATTGATTCGCAACACGCGAAGCCAATCAGCCCCTATAAAGATTCGTGCGACACGGAGCGCTATCGATGTCCTCACGCCTTACCCGCCAGACTTCCTCCCCTTCCCGCGTCTTGTCGCTGCTGACCGCGGCCATCCTGATGGCCGGCACCGCGCCGCTGATGGCTGCCACCGAGCAACCGACGCGCAACATGGGCGATTACTCGTTCGCCATCGGCCAGCAGCCACTGGTGTCGGCGCTCAACGCCTTCACTGCCGTGACCGGTTGGCAGGTCGGCTTGCCGGCAGAACTGGGTCAGGGTGTGTCTTCGCCGGGCGTGCGTGGCTCGCTGTCCCCGGAAAAAGCCCTGGAGCGCCTGTTGGTGGGGACCAACCTGAGCTTCCGCAAAATCAGCAACAACAACGTAGTGCTGGAAAAGCGCAACGCCAGTGGCACGCTCAATCTGGATCAGGTGACCATCAGCGCCACCCGCCAGGAGCAGTCGGTCAACAGCGTACCGGCCACCGTCACCGTGCAGACCCGTCAGGATCTGGACCGCAACAACGTCAACACCATCAAGGATCTGGTGCGTTACGAGCCGGGTGTTTCCGTGGGCGGCGCCGGTCAGCGTGGCGGTATCAGCGGCTATAACATTCGCGGTATCGATGGCGACCGCATCCTGACCCAGGTTGACGGCGTCGAAGTCCCGGACGGTTTCTTCAACGGTCCGTACGCCAAGACTCAGCGCAATTACGTTGACCCGGAAATCGTCAAACGCGTGGAAATCCTCCGGGGCCCGGCCTCGGTGCTGTACGGCAGCAACGCCATCGGCGGCGCCGTCAGCTATTACACCCTCGATGCCGACGACATCATCAAGCCAGGCAAAGACGTCGGTGCGCGCCTGAAAAGCGGTTACAGCTCGGCCGATGACAGCTGGCTGAAGTCCGCCACCGTTGCCGGCCGCGCCGACCAGTTCGACGGCTTGCTGCACTACAGCCAGCGCGACGGGCACGAGACCGATTCCTACGGCAGCAACAATGGCACCGGCCTTGAGCGCACCGCCGCCAACCCGGAAGACGTCAACGCCTACAACGTATTGGCCAAGATCGGCTGGAACTACAACGAAGATTCGCGTCTGGGCCTGACCTACGAAAAGTACAAGGACGATCGCGACACCGATCAGAAAAGCGCTTACGGTGGCCCGTACTTCAACGGCGCCCCGACCATCCCCGACAGCGTGTTGCCCGGCGGCATGTATCAGTGGCGCACCGGCAACGACACGATCACCCGTGAGCGTTTCGGCATCGAGCACTCGTTCGCCCTCGACAGCCTGCTGGTCGATAACGTGAAGTGGAGCCTCAACCACCAGATCGCCAAGACCGACCAGAGCACCACCGAGTTCTACTACCCGATCACCCGTAAAGTGCTGCGTACTCGCGACACGATTTACGAAGAGAAACAGTGGGTGTTCGACGCGCAGCTGGACAAGGCGTTCGCCCTCGGCGCCACCGATCACGTGCTGACTTACGGCACCACCATCAAGCAACAGAAAGTCACCGGCTCGCGCAGCGGCAACGGCACTTGCCTGGCCGTCGGTCGTGGCTGCACCGCCATCGGCGCGACCAGTACCGCGGACGTGTTGGCCAAAGCCACCGACTTCCCGGACCCGACCATCAACACCTACAGCGTGTTCGCTCAGGATCAGATCAGCTGGAACAACTGGACCTTCCTGCCGGGCCTGCGCTACGACTACACCCAGCTCAAGCCGCACATCACCCAGGAATTCCTCAACACCGTGGCGGCTGACGGCCAAGGCACGGTCAGCGACAAGAACAAGACCTGGCACAAAGTTTCGCCGAAATTCGGCCTGACCTACGCCCTGACCGAAAACTACACCTGGTACGGTCAATACGCCGAAGGCTTCCGCACCCCGACCGCGAAAGCCCTGTATGGCCGCTTCGAAAACACCACCACTGGTTACAGCGTGGCGCCGAATCCCGACCTGGAACCGGAAAAAAGCAAAAGCTATGAAACCGGTCTGCGCGGCAATTTCGAACAAGGTTCGTTCGACGTAGCGGTGTTCTACAACAAGTACCGCGATTTCATTAACGAAGACGCCGTGACCCCGGGCCGCAACGAACTGACCTTCCAGTCGGCCAACATCAAGCACGCCACCATCAAGGGTGCGGAAGTCAAAGGTCGTCTGAATCTGGATGCGTTTGGCGCGCCGCAAGGCCTGTACACCCAAGGCTCGATTGCCTACGCCTACGGTCGCAACAACGACAACGGCGAGCCGATCAACAGCGTCAACCCGCTGACTGGCGTGTTCGGTCTGGGTTACGACCAGGACAACTACGGCGGCCTGCTGAGCTGGACCGTGGTGAAGAAAAAGGATCGCGTCGACGACAGCAACTTCAAGTCGCCCGATGGCGTCAGCAGCCAGTTCAAAACCCCGGGCTTCGGCATTCTTGATCTGGCCGGTTATTACAAAGTCACCGACGACGTCACCGTCAGCGGCGGCATCTACAACCTGACCGACAAGAAATACTGGCTGTGGGATGACGTGCGCGGTTACGACAGCGTCGGCGAAGCGTCGGTGACGCAACCGGCCAACCTCGATCGCCTGACCCAACCGGGTCGCAACTTCGCGATCAATCTGATCTGGGACATCTGATCCGGTCGACCTCACTGCGCGTGTTCAGGCACCGCGCAGTGAGGTTTTTTTACGCTTGCACGTCGCCTTGTTCGTCTCGTTATCAAGCGCCTCTTTTATCAAGGACATGTCATGAGCACATCGGAAAAAGCCCTGCGTTCACAACGCCTGAACCAGATCACCCACGAGCCGCACAGCAAGCTCGACGCCCTGGTCAAAGCCCACGCGCCGTTCGAGACCCGCGCCAATTTCGCCCGTTTCGTCGTCGCGCAGTACCTGTTCCAGTCGGAACTGGTCGATCTGTACAACGACGCTGAACTGACCGCCATCGTCCCGGATCTGCCGGCCCGTTGCCGCGCCGAAGCGGCCAAGGCTGACCTCGCGGACCTGGAAACCGAAGTACCGGCCCCGGTAGCAGGCGCGGTGAAAAACCCGAGCAAGGCTCGTGCTCTGGGCTGGATCTTTGTTTCCGAAGGTTCGAAGCTCGGTGCGGCATTCCTGATCAAACGCGCGGTGGCGCTGGAGCTGAGCGAAACCTTCGGTGCCCGTCACCTGGGTGAGCCTGAAGGTGGCCGTGCCGAAGGCTGGAAAAGCTTCGTGCGCACCCTCGATTCGCTGCAGTTCACTGCTGAAGAAGAAGCTGAAGTGGAGCAAGGCGCGATCGACGCGTTCAACCGCTTCACCGTACTGCTGGAACAGGCTTACGCCACTGAAGCTGAACCTGCCTGACACAACACACATCCCCCCTGTAGGAGCTGCCGAAGGCTGCGATCTTTTGATCTTGAAAACAACATCAAAAGATCGCAGCCTTCGGCA
>NZ_AKJR01000337.1:0-4811 GCF_000282235.1 Pseudomonas sp. GM24
ACGTTCAGGTCGGCGTAACTCGAGCATCCACCTCGGTCGGCTCCCTCTCCCTCCGGGCGGTCCGACGTTTCGGGAGGGTTGGGGTGAGGGTAAGGCTGTTTACTTGCTCGGATGCTTGGCCTGCAGTTCCTTGGCGGCGGCCAAATGTTTTTCCAGGGCTGGCAGCATTTTCTGCGCAAACGCCTTCAATTCAGGAGCGCCTTTGACCTTGTCATCGGTCACGGTATTGGCTTGTTTCTTGAACAGCTCGATGGTTTCTTCGTGCGCCTTCACCTGATTGTTGGCGTACGCCGCGTCGAACGACTCATCACGCACTTCGAGGATTTTTTCCTTGGCCTGTTTGACCAGAGTTGTGGTGTCCGGGACTTCGATGTCGTTAGCCTTGGCAATGGTCGCCAGCTCATCGTTGGCCTTGCCATGGTCGGTGATCATCATATTGGCGAAGGCCTTGATGTCAGCTGATTGGCTTTTTTCCAGCGCCAGTCGACTGGTTTCGATTTCCGCGATGCCACCGGCTGCGGCGTTATCGACAAAGTCATTGTCAGTCGCAGCGAAGGCGCTGCCCATGCCGCTGCTCAAAGCGACAGCCAAAACCAGATGACGCAGGTTGAATCCGTCCATTGGTGTATCTCCACGCAGTTTTTGTTGGTGTTAACCAATGGAGGCAATGTGGCGAACAAAGGTTTGATCGCATTTGCGACAGGGCGACGAACGGACACCGCTGGTCTGACAGGTGGTCGACAGAAGCGCCCAACCGAGGCCATTCTGATAACTGGCCAGCGCAATCGGTCGTGTTGGCCAGCCGATCAACTGACGGAGGTGTTCCATGCCGGTGACCCATGATCTGTTACAGGACTTGAAGCTTACAAAGGAAGAGATCCAGCAAAAACGCACCGCGGATCCACATCTGGATGCACTGATCAACAAGTACTCCCAGGCGGACGCCGACGTAGTCAAGGCCGAGACTGCCACCTCGGATGCTCCCAGCGACTACACGCTGAAAAAACTCAAAGAAAAGCGCTTGCAGGTCAAAAACAAGATCGTCGAGCAACTGCAGGCGCGATCCTGAAACCCCGGTGATCCGCCGACCTGCGGTTGCGGATTGACGGGAACGACAGCCCCGACCGGCACCTCGAATGTACAGAGTCTTCTTTTACCGACTCTTTACGAGGTGCCTTATGAACGATCCCAAATTCCCCAGTGAAGAGCAGGGCGCATTCGACCCGGTTCCCACGCATCCCGAACCCAACAGCCCGGCGCATACCACGGCCAATCCTGAAGAACCGGATGAGGATCTTCCCGAAGACGAAGATCCGGACAAGTTCGACAAGTCCAGCAACTGACAGATCGCCATCGCTGGCAAGCCAGCTCCCACAGTGAATGGTGTTGTCCGCAAATGCCGTGGTCAGCAAAGAACCCTGTGGGAGCTGGCTTGCCAGCGATGGCGTCAGTAGGCTCGATACAGATCCAGCAGGTTCACTTCAGCGCCGCATCCAACGGCATCCGCGCCATATGCATCGCCTTCAACGAGCCGAAATACAACCACGGCCCATACTCGCGCACCGTGGTAATCGGCGAGTAATTGCCACTGCTCGCATCCTGCAGATTGGCGATCACCTTGCCGTCCAGATCCAGCCCCAGAACAAACCCGCGCTTCTCCACCGGTTTCGGTAAAACCTTCAGCGCCCGCACGATCATCTTGCGCACGAATGGATGCCCCGCAGTGCCATCAAGCAGAGCATTGCGCGGCGCATACAACGCCACCCAGAACCGATTGCTGCCATTGAACGCCAGGTTGTCCGGCAGCCCCGGCAGGTTGTCGATGAACAGGTCGTGAGTGCCGGCTTTCGGCCCGGTCAGCCAGTAACGGCTGATGCGGTAAGCGCCGGTTTCGTTGACCAGCACATAGGCGTCGTCCGGGCCGAGGGTCACGCCGTTGGCGAACTCAAGCTTATCGAGCAGCACACTGGTTTTGCCGCTCTGAAAGTCATAGCGCAGCAAACGCCCATCGCCGCCGTGCTCAATGACCGCCTCGCCGTCATGGCCATAACCCCAGCGACTGGAAGCATCGCTGAAATAGGCGTAATGCCCTGACTTGTCGATGGCCACGTCATCAGTAAAACCGAAGGCCAGTCCATTGGCCTCCGTGGTCAAAGGAACCAGCTGACCTTGCGCATCGAGGGACAGCAAGCCCTTGACCCCATCGGCAATGACCAGCAAGCCGTTCGGATGCCGGGCCAATCCCAGCGGTCGGCCACCGGTGTCGGCGAGTACTTTGCGTTGCTGGCCGTCGAGGCTGGTGCGGATCAGTCGGCCGTCGTGCAGTCCGGTGATCAGGAAGTCACTCTCCAGCAGCAAGGCTTCCGGTCCCTCGATGTCGCTCGGCCCGACCTGCACTGCGCCTTTGAGTTTCTGATTCTCGGCGTAGAGACCTTCTTTCAGCGAAGGTGCTGGAGGCGGCGTCCAGGCCACGGGTTCGACTTTGGTCGGCATCAATAATAAGAACGCGATGACGATGAGGATCAGCAGCAACAACAGATGCCGTAGCTTCACGCGCTGGCCCTCGTCGATGCCAGGTATTGCGCGGCCATGTCGCGCAGCGCCAGCATCGATGCGGCGGATTCACGCTCGATGCGCCGTTTCAGCAGCAGGTGATTGGCGATGCGCATGCCCAGTCCTTCGAAGCGATAATCCAGCGTGCGCACGAACCGCGTGCCGCTGCTTGCCGCGCTGCATTCATAGGTCAGCAGCAACGACAATCCATGATCGCCTTGCGCCCGCGCGCACCAGCGCCGACCGGGCAAATACTCGGTGACCTCCCAGCTCAAATGGCCTTCACGTCCACCCGCGTGAATGTCCTCTTCGAAGCGCGAGCCGGCATGCAGCGGGCCGTGGGCGCCGTCGATTTTCAGCGAAGAGGGGTGCCACTCCGGCCAGCGACCGACGCTGGCGGCGTAGGCGAGCACGGCAATCGGGTCGCCAGCGATATCGATGGTGTGCTGCATACGGGTCATGGGCATTCTCGAATAGCTCAAAGGGGCGGTTTCCGGCTCCCAGTACAGGGTGCCGAACAGGTAGTCCATCAGCGGCAGAACGATGTTGAAGTTGCGCTCCTGCATGCGCTCGCGGCGGTGATGCAATTCGTGCAGACGGCGCATCTGGCGGATCCACGGCAGGCGGGTCAGCGGGTTGTGCGGCGGCAGGTGTTCGCAGGCGTGAAATATTTCGTAAGTCAGATAACCGAGGACCATGCAGCCGCCGAACAGTCCGGCGACGTTGGCGTTGGCTTGTGCGATCAGCCACCACAGCGGCAGGGTGATCACCAGCGTGTGCAGTACGATCAGCCAGGCGGGAAACAGAATCACCCGCCAGTCACGGGCACTGTCGTAGGTCATGTGGCCTGGGGTGAAGAAGCTGTGATGATCGCCGGCATGCCGGGCGTAGAACATTTTCGCGAAGGCTTTTTTGTGGTGGCCGAGATGGCGATGGACCATGTACACGCCGAAATTGAACAACAGCAGGGTCAGCGGCACTGTCAGCCATTCCAGCAGGCTGACCTGCTGCACGCTGCTCCAGAACCCACCGATGGCCAGCACCCCGAACAACAGCACGAAGGCGCCGTGCAGCCAAGGGTTGTACAGCGGATGAATGGCCGCACGGTAACGGCTGCGGAATATCTCGGTGGTCTGCCTCACTGCTTCACCTGCGGGTATTGTTGTTATACCCGGCAGATTAGCCGATCCGGCCGTTTGTGCAGGCCGGACCTCGATGGCACATGCGCCATGCTCCGGTGTAATGCTGCCGCTTCAGCTCAAAGGGTTCCAGCGTTGCGACCAGTCGTCATCGGTGCGGATCACTTCGCGCAGCAGGTGGAAGGCTTGCTGCAGCGTCGCCGAATCGCGATCGCGTGAGTAGACAAGGTAAGTCGGGTAGCCAAATTCCGGAGCTTTGGTCACCGCTTCGAGGGCGCCGCTTTCCAGATAGGTGCGCACCACACGGGTGCGGAAGTAGCCGCTGCCGCCGTGTTCGAGGATGTATTGCAGGGCCAGCGGGCCGAGGTTGAAACTCAGCGCCGCTTTGGCTTTTTCCGGCAGGGCGGCGTCGTGCTGGCGGCGGAAGTCCGGGCCCCAGTCGATGTAGACGTAGGGATCGGGGCGATCGGGGGCGCGCACCAGAATCAGTTTTTCTTCCAGCACTTGCTCGACCTGCAAGCCCGGCCAGTATTCCGGCTGATAGACCAGCGCCGCGTCGAGCACGCCGAGTTCGAGCTGGCGCAGCAGATTTTCGCCGTCGCGGATTTCCATGCGCAGGGCATGCCCGGGAATCTTCTCGCGCAGTTCCGCCGCCCAACTGAGCATCAACGGGTTGCACAGGCTGACTTCGCCGCCGATGTGCAGCACGTTGTGATAACCCTCGGGCAGTGGCAGGTCGCGGCGCGCCGCTTCCCAGGTCTGCACCAGCTGATTGGCGTAGACCACAAAGGCCTCGCCATTGGGCGTCAGTTTCGCCCCGGCGCGGTTGCGCACGAACAGCGTACTGCCCAATTGGCTTTCGAGTTTCTGCACCCGGGCGGTGATCGCCGTTTGCGTGACGAACAACTTCTGTGCGGCGGCGGCGAGGCTGCCGTGACGGACGATTTCCAGAAAGGTGCGAGCGAGATCGATGTCCATGGGCGGGCCGGTGTTTGAGGTGCGGCATTGTAACGGCAAAAGCCCCTCATCGGATCGCCGCCCGCCTAACCCTCTCCCGGAGGGAGAGGGGACCGATTGGGGGATATTGAAGCAATGCACTGACTTGAACGATCAGCGTTG
>NZ_AKJR01000338.1:0-3031 GCF_000282235.1 Pseudomonas sp. GM24
CTGCGATCTTTTTGCTTCTGCCCCGAATTGACGATTTGTACATATAAGTCCAAGATGGATTTACAAGTACAAAATGCTTCAATCTTGCCGCTCGTAGCTCCCCGCTACCAGCTGCTCTTCTTCATCTTGCCAAACCAACAACAACCCGCGAGAGAACGAACATGAAGAAACTCCCCCTCATCACCGGTCTGGCCCTCAGCCTGTTGGCCTCAGCCAGCGTGTTCGCCGCTGAGCAAACCCTGCGCATCGGCATCGAAGCCGCTTATCCGCCGTTCGCCTCGAAAACCGACAAAGGTGAAATAGTCGGTTTCGACTACGACATCGGCAACGCTCTTTGCGCGCAGATGAAGGTCAAGTGCGTGTGGGTCGAAGGTGAGTTTGACGGCCTGATTCCTTCGCTGAAAGTGAAGAAAATCGACATGGCGCTGTCCTCGATGACCATCAACGAAGACCGCAAGAAGTCGGTGGATTTCACTCACAAGTATTACTTCACTTCGTCACGCCTCGTGATGAAGGAAGGCGCCACCGTCGACGATCAATACGCCAGCCTCAAGGGCAAGAATGTCGGCGTGCAGCGCGCGACCACCACTGATCGTTATGCCACCGAGGTGTTCGAGCCGAAGGGCATCAACGTCAAGCGCTACAGCAACAACGAAGAGATTTACATGGATCTGGCGGCGGGGCGGCTGGATGCGATTTTTGCTGACACCATTCCACTCAATGACTTCCTGTCGATGCCGCGTGGCAAGGGTTATGCGTTTGTCGGGCCTGAGTTGAAGGATCCGAAGTACGTGGGCGAGGGCGCGGGGATTGCGGTGCGCAAGGGCAATGCTGAACTGGTCAGCCAGTTGAATGGTGCGATTGATGGCATTCGTGCGAGTGGCGAGTACCAGAAAATTTCCGAGAAGTACTTCAAGTCCGACATCTACGGCGACTGATAGTCCGCTATCGCTGGCAAGCCAGCTCCCACAAGGATTTGCGGCGTACACAAAACCTGTGGGAGCTGGCTTGCCAGCGATGGCGTCAGAGAAATCACCGCAAATCTCTAGCCTTTCAATTCCTTCAAATGCTTGTACACCGTCGCCCGCCCCATGTTCAGCACATTGGCCACATAGTTCGAGGCACTCTTGCCCTTGAACGCTCCCTCGGCGTGTAGCGCCAGCACCAGTTCACGTTTGTGATCGCGAGTCAGCACATTCAGGCTCAGTTGCCGCTCGCGCAGCCAGGCGTGAAGGAAGGTGTTGATGCGTTCCTGCCAGTCATCGCGAAACAGTGAATCCGGTTGCGGGATCAGTTTGCTCGGTGAGAGGAACAGGTCCAGCGCTGCCTTGGCATTCTCGAACAGCGAAATATTCAGATTGATGCACAGCACCGCCAGCGGCAGGCCTTCGCTGTCGCGCAGGACGCTGCTCAGGCTACGGATCTTCTGACCATCCCAGTTAAGCTTTTCGTACGGGCCGATATTGCGGTCGCTGACATCCTCGCTGAGCATGTCTTCCAGTGACGAGTCGTCGCCGATCTCGCGTTTGGACAGGTTGTTGGCGATGTAGTCGACCTTCTGCGTGCGCAGGTCGTGCAGCACCACTTCGGCGTGCGGAAAGAACAGCGTGGCGATGGCATCGGCGATGGCGCGGAAGTTATCCAGCGCCGGGTCGAATTCAGGGGCGGTCATGACAGTGGAGCTCCAGGCAGCGTCAACGCCCCCGTGATCAGGAGGCGGTGCGAGTGTGCCGCAATCCGTTGGGCGCGTCATCCGGGTGGACGATCAGGCGAGGCGGGCAGGGGAGAGCATGGCGCTGCTCAGGCCGAACTGCAGCAAGTGCTCGGGCAGCGGCTGACCACGCACCAACGCCGCGCTGGCCTGGCCCATCGCCGGCGAAGTCTGGATGCCGTAGCCACCTTGCGCGGCGACCCAGAACAAACCTGGCATCTGCGGATCGAAACCGCTGAGCAGATCACCGTCGGCAACGAAACTGCGCAGCCCGGCCCAGGTGCGGGTCGGGCGGCGGATGGTCAGCGTCGTGGCTTCTTCGATCTGGTAGATGCCCATGGCGATGTCCAGTTCTTCCGGCTGCACATCGTGAGGTTCGACCGGGTCGGCGTTGGCCGGCGAGCCGAGGAACATGCCGGCGTCAGGCTTCATATAGAAGGATTCGTCGAGGCTGACCAGCATTGGCCAGTGATGAATGTCGACGCCTTCGGGGCCGGCGAAAATAAACGCGGCGCGGCGTTTCGGTTGCAGGCCCAGCGGCTTGGCACCGGCCAAAACGCCGATTTTGTCGGCCCAGGCGCCAGCGGCGTTGATGATCATCGGTGCGCTGAAAGTCTGGCCGTTGGTTTGCACGTGCCAGAGGCCGTCGGCGTCGCGGCTCAGGCCGAGTACTTCGCAATCGGTATGCACTTCACCGTTATTGCGACGGATGCCGCGCAGGTAACCCTGATGCAAGGCGTCGGTGTCGATGTCGCTGGCGCTCGGATCGTAGATCGCGCCGTGGACTTTTTCCCGACGCAGGATCGGTAGCCGCGCGCAGGCTTCGTCGGCGCTGAGCAGTTGCATCTCCGGCACCGTGGCTTTGGCGCTGAGGTATTGGTTATTGAGTTCGGCGGCGTCACCGCTGAAGTCGACGGTCATTTCGCCGCGCGGGGTCAGCAATGGGTGTTCGCAGAAACCGCTTGGCGGATTGTCGAAGAACGCCCGGCTGGCCTGCGTCAGTGCACGCACTTGCGGTGTGCCGTACGCGGCAGTGAACAGCGCGGCGGAGCGCCCGGTGGAGTGATAGGCCGGGTGGGATTCGCGTTCGAGCACGATCACTTTAGCGTGCGGCGACAGCCAGAAACCGGTGGAAGCGCCGGCAATCCCGCCGCCGATGATGATGAAATCTGCCTGGCTCATGAAAAACTCCAAAACTATCGGGGTTCTCTGGGGATCTGTCATTGGCAACTCCCCAATCGGAATGCGATCCCTGTAGGAGCTGCCGAAGGCTGCGATCTTTTGATCTGGTTTTTTAAGATCAAGATCAAAAGATCGCAG
>NZ_AKJR01000339.1:0-3726 GCF_000282235.1 Pseudomonas sp. GM24
CTTAACCAGAACCTGACCACGCTCAACGTCGTCACGCTTGGTGCCACGCAGCAGAACGCCGCAGTTCTCGCCAGCACGACCTTCGTCGAGCAGCTTGCGGAACATTTCAACACCGGTGCAAGTAGTAACGGTGGTGTCACGCAGACCAACGATTTCCAGCGGATCTTGAACGCGAACGATACCGCGCTCGATACGACCGGTCACAACAGTACCGCGACCCGAGATCGAGAATACGTCTTCGATTGGCATCAGGAACGGCTTGTCGGTTACACGCACTGGTTCTGGGATGTAGCTGTCCAGAGTTTCAACCAGTTTCTTGACGGCAGTGGTGCCCATCTCGTTGTCGTCTTTGCCTTCCAGAGCCATACGAGCCGAACCGATGATGATCGGAGTATCGTCGCCTGGGAAGTCATAGGTGGACAGCAGGTCGCGAACTTCCATCTCAACCAGTTCCAGCAGCTCAGCGTCGTCTACCAGGTCAGCCTTGTTCAGGAAAACCACGATGTACGGAACGCCAACCTGACGGGACAGCAGGATGTGCTCACGGGTTTGTGGCATCGGACCATCAGCGGCCGAGCAAACCAGAATAGCGCCGTCCATCTGAGCAGCACCGGTGATCATGTTCTTCACATAGTCAGCGTGACCTGGGCAGTCAACGTGAGCGTAGTGACGGATCTTCGAGTTGTACTCAACGTGTGCGGTGTTGATGGTGATACCGCGAGCCTTTTCTTCTGGCGCACTGTCGATCTTGTCGAAGTCAACGATTGCAGAACCGAAAACTTCGGAGCAAACGCGAGTCAGAGCAGCAGTCAGAGTGGTTTTACCGTGGTCAACGTGACCAATGGTCCCAACGTTGACGTGGGGCAGGGAACGATCAAATTTTTCCTTAGCCATCGATATCACCCTCAACAGAAGAAATTAGACAAACAATATCAACCATTAAAACAAAGGCAGATATTTTCATATCTGCCTTGTTATATGGAGCTCTTGAGCGGATTTGAACCGCTGACCTCACCCTTACCAAGGGTGTGCTCTACCAACTGAGCTACAAGAGCAAAACACTTTGCACAACCTGCAAACTTGGAGCGGGTAGCGGGAATCGAACCCGCATCATCAGCTTGGAAGGCTGAGGTTCTACCACTAAACTATACCCGCGGAGCCTGCAGCTCACGCTTAAATCTGGTGGAGGGAGAAGGATTCGAACCTTCGAAGTCGTAGACGTCAGATTTACAGTCTGATCCCTTTGGCCGCTCGGGAACCCCTCCTAATCAGGCCGGCATTCTATACTATGCCAAACCCCTGTCAAGCATTTTCTCATTTAAAAACCTGAGGTTAGCTGCGTTGACACCGCCTCACACTGAAAACCTGTTTGGGTCTTCGCTGTGGAGCGGGCGCCATTCTATGCAAACTACTCAGCAGGTGCAACCCCCTCACACAGCATTATTTTATGTTTTAACTCATTGAATTCGTTGGAAAGGTTCTGCAGCTGAGCATCACCCAACAAACGCTGGCCCTGAGGCGCGACAGACAACCAATAACCAGCCCCGGAAGCATCCTTCGATGAAGATTGCGCGTCGACCCCCATTTCGGCCAAACGCTGCTGAAGGGCTGAAAGCGAGTCCTGCCGGGAAAAACCACCGAGAAACAGACATTCCTGCCGTCGCCCTCCCCGCCCCTCCCGAACATCACCTGTCGTTTCACTAAGCAAGCGAATGTCTTGCTGGGGACCTCGATACAAACTGAGAGGCGTTACGTCCTTCGCCCGTAAAGGTGCTTCCTGCTGGTGCCAGACATAATAGAAGCCATTAAGAACGATAAGCAGGAGGAACAACCAACGCATACAAACCTCAGGAAAAAGGACATGCCATAGCCAGCCCCACAAATACCAGGTCAGGAACAACCTTGGCCCTGGGCGCGACATCTGCAACCAATACAGCATCACCACCAGTTATAAAGACTGCAAAATCTTCCCCCCAGTAGGCGCTCGCCATGTCCAGCTGCGTCAGCACAAAACCTCGCAACATTAACGAACACCCACGTTCCACCGCCTCAACGGTGGTGCGCCCAGGTGCATTGCTGGACAGCGCGCGCTCAGCCGCCAGATCTCCATAGCGAATCTTACGGGTATGTGTACGTAACTGATTGCGCATCAATGGCATACCAGGACAAATGAAACCTCCCAGATGCTCACCATCAGCAGCAATAAAGTCAGCCGTTACCGCCGTACCGAAATCGAGTACCAGGCAAGCGCTGCCCGATGCAAGATGAAACCCGCCCAGCATGGCCAACCACCTATCAAGCCCTAGACGCTCATAGTCTTCATAACCATTTTTGACACCAGACATTTCACGGGCGGACTTCGCACACACCACCGAAATACCGAACTCCCGCTTGATCGCATCGATTAATACATCAGTTTCTTCCGCAGTCCTGACACTGACCACGCGGCACTTGCGCAGCACAAGCCCGTCCAGGGATCTCAAACTTTCAAGTAACGCCAGATCAGAGTCGACAACCCCTTCAGAAAAGAGAACCCCGGGCGCAGCTTTCAGCACTCGCCACTTAATAAAGCTGTTCCCGCAGTCGAGCTCAAGAATCATCACGCAACCTCAGGCTGAGCTCACCACCACTAAAGACTTTTTCCACGCCATCCACCTTCAGGCGCAGCGCACCCTGACTATCTATTCCGAGCACAACGCCGTCTATCTGACTGGAGCCCGCAATCAACGATACAGGCCGACCCTGCCACAAGTGATTGGCCTCCCATTCTGACTGGAGAACCGAGAAACCATCCGCCTGATGGCGGTTGATGTGAGCACTTAACTGTTTACTCAGCTCAACCACCAAGGCATTACGATCACTGCTTTTGCCTGACTCAAGACGGATAGAGGTCCATTCCTGATCGACCTCATCCGATAGCTGCATATTCACGTTAATGCCAATGCCCAGCACAACATGGCAAACGTCGGCGGGGTCTCCGACGAGCTCAAGGAGAATGCCAGCGATTTTCTTGTTACCTACCAAGACATCGTTGGGCCACTTCAATCCGGTACTTTGCACTCCAAAATTTCGCAGAGCCTGCAAAACAGCCAACCCCACGACAAGACTCAACCCCTCGAGTTGCCGCATTCCGCCATCAATACGCAGGACAAGACTGTAATAGAGATTCTCAGCAAACGGACTCACCCACTTGCGACCTCTTCGCCCACGTCCAGAGACTTGTCGCTCCGCGAGTACCAAAAAGGGGGCCAAACTACCTTGGCCGATCGCACGCAAGGCCTCAGCATTTGTCGAGTCGACTGAATCCAGAACGGTCACCGGCCAACCTGGCGCCATTGCCGATATCGCCCGAGAGTCGAGAAGCGTTAATGGCGCAGCCAATTGATAACCCCGCCCACGAACTTTATGAATGGACAAGCCAAGCTCAGCCTCTAGATGCTGAAGCTGTTTCCATACAGCACTTCGACTTATTCCCAGGGCAGCCCCCAGATCCTGACCAGAATGGAATCGACCATCCTTCAGAAGGTTCAACAACGTCAGCATGCAGGTCTCGCCTCACAATGAGGCCCGAATAATAGCCATGCTCAGGGCCGTTGCATAGAAATCAAGCAGACGCTTTTCCTGCAGGCAAAACAAAACCCCAACTGCTTTCGCAATTGGGGTTTCGGAATTTAATCTTGACGATGACCTACTCTCACATGGGGAAACCCCACACTACCATCGGCG
>NZ_AKJR01000340.1:0-2295 GCF_000282235.1 Pseudomonas sp. GM24
GGGAGAGGGAGCCGACCGAGATGTCTGGCGTTATATATCGACCTGTTACATCTAGTCGATTATGGATTCAGTAATGTTTTTTCACGTCGGCGTAGTTCTGAAATATCCCGCATTCAGTCCCCTCTCCCCCCGGGAGAGGGCTAGGGTGAGGGGCCTTTTTAATTAAATACCCATTAAATAAAAGTGGTGAAAGATCATGCGAATCCTTGTCGTCGAGGACGAGCTTAAAGCTGCCGAATACTTGCATCAGGGTTTGACCGAAAGTGGTTATGTCGTTGACCACGCGGCCACCGGTGCCGATGGCCTGCACCTGGCGCAACAACAAGCCTATGACCTGATCATTCTCGATGTGAACCTGCCGGAACTCGACGGCTGGGGCGTGCTGGAACAACTGCGTCGCACCCATTCGACGCGGGTGATGATGCTCACCGCGCGCGGGCGCCTGGCCGACAAGATTCGTGGTCTTGATCTGGGCGCTGACGATTATCTGGTCAAGCCGTTCGAGTTCCCCGAACTGCTGGCGCGGGTGCGCACCTTGATGCGTCGCAGTGAAAACATCCCGGTGCCACAGGTACTGAAAGTCGCCGATCTGGAACTCGATCCGGGCCGCCATCGCGCGTTTCGAGGCGCGCAGCGTATTGACCTGACCACCAAGGAATTCGCCCTGCTGCATCTGCTGATGCGTCAGTCCGGCGAAGTGCTGACGCGCACGCAGATCATCTCGCTGGTGTGGGACATGAATTTCGACTGCGACACCAATGTGGTCGAGGTGTCGATCCGTCGCTTGCGGGCGAAGATTGACGACCCGTTCGACAGCAAACTGATTCACACCCTGCGCGGTGTCGGCTATGTGCTGGAGGCACGGGAATGAAGCCCTCCAGCCTGTCGATGCGCCTCGGTTTGACGGTGAGTATTCTCGGCGCGCTATTGGTGGTGTTCCTCGCGATCCTTGCCTATTTCGCGTTGACTCATGAGCTGAATTCGCTTGCCAGAGACAGCCTGGAAAAGAAGATGGCGCAGGTCGAACACAGCCTGTCGTTGTACGTCGATGCCAATGAAATCACCGGCAAACCGCATATTCTGCTCGATCAGGTGATGGGGCATGACAACCTCACGCTGACCATTTATGACCGCCTCAATCAGCGCTCGCCGCTGCTCAAATCCGGCTCGGGATTGAGCGATCCGCGCGTCGAATTGAAAGCGGTGCGCGCCACCACCGATCAACTGACTTACAGCGACAGCACCGACGCGGAAGGCAAGAAATTCCTCACCGCCTCGAAACTGATTCGCCTCAAGGACAGCAGCAGCGTGCCGGTGCTGCTGTCAGTGGATAACGCCCACGATGAGGCGCTGCTCAGCGCCTATCTGCGCTCAACGCTGATTGCCTTGCCGTTGTTGCTGGTGTTTATCGGTCTGACCGCTTGGGGTGCGGTGCAGCGTGGCTTGGCGCCGTTGCGCGAGTTTCGCAAAGTCGCAGCGATGGTCTCGACCCAGGATCTGGAACACCGGCTGTCCGTGGTGAACATGCCGCAGGAGTTGAGCGAATTGGCGCAAGGCATCAACTTCATGCTGCATCGGCTCGATGCAGGAGTGCAGCAGTTGTCGCAGTTCTCTGATGACCTGGCGCATGAGTTGCGTACGCCGATCAACAACCTGATGGGCAAAGCGCAGGTGACCTTGTCCCGCGAGCGCACGACCGAGGAATACAAGGACGTGCTGGTGTCGTGCACCGAGGAACTGGAGCGCGTGGCGCGGATTGTCTCGGACATGTTGTTTCTCGCGCAGGTCAGTCATCCGTCGGCGCTGGCGCCGTTTGAATCGGTGGCGCTGGAGGACGAGGCGGCGAAGGTCGCTGAGATGTTTTCGCTGTCGGCGCAGGATAAGAACATTCACTTGAATGTCGTTGGCAGTGCGACGGTAATGGGCGATCGGCTGATGATTCAGCGGGCAATTTCCAATCTGTTGTCGAATGCGCTGCGCCACTGCCCGAACGGGAAAACCGTGACGTTGCTGATCGAACAAGGTGCGACCCAGGCCTCCCTGTTGGTCAGCAACCCCGGTGCCGGGATCGAGGCGCAACACCTGCCACATCTGTTCGACCGCTTCTACCGTGTCGACAGCAGCCGCTCACGCTCGCAGGGCAGCACCGGGTTGGGCCTGGCGATCGTGCGCTCGATCATGAGCCTGCATCAGGGTGTCGCGGAGGTTAAGAGCTTGCCGGGGGCGATGACCGTGTTCCGGCTCGGGTTTCCTTCGGTGCCGCCAACGGCCTCTTCGCTTGCAGGCAAGCTCCCA
>NZ_AKJR01000341.1:0-7090 GCF_000282235.1 Pseudomonas sp. GM24
CGAAACCTACATAACTCATTGAATATCAAGGAGTTTTCCGTTTCGACTGCGCCGGAAGTGGGGCGAATTATAGACATCTGAAATCTGCCGTCAACACCTATTTTCATAATTCTGTCACATCAGTCAAAAATCCCCGAAAACGCGAAGGCCGACCCCAAGGGGTCGGCCTTCGCTGCACTGCCCTACTTACAAGCTAGGAAAGGCGAACTGCGAAGCCTCATGGCTCGCCCGTTGCGGCCAGCGCTGGGTGATCGCCTTGCGACGGGTGTAGAAGCGCACACCGTCCGGACCATAGGCATGCAGGTCGCCAAACAGCGAACGCTTCCAGCCGCCAAAGCTGTGATAAGCCACCGGCACCGGCAGCGGTACGTTAACGCCAACCATGCCGACCTCGATCTCGTCGCAGAACAGGCGCGCCGCTTCACCGTCACGGGTGAAGATGCAGGTGCCGTTTCCGTATTCGTGATCGTTGATCAGTTGCATTGCCTCTTCCAGACTGTTCACACGAACGATGCACAGTACCGGGCCGAAGATCTCTTCTTTATAGATGCGCATCTCTGGAGTGACGTTGTCGAACAGGCAGCCACCGAGGAAGAAGCCTTCTTCATGACCGGCCACGCTGAAACCACGACCGTCGACCACCAGAGTCGCGCCCGCTGCCACGCCGTCATCTACGTAACCGCTGACTTTGTCGCGCGCCTGACCGGTCACCAGTGGGCCCATGTCCAGACCGCAAGAAGTGCCGGCACCGATTTTCAGCGCTTGGATCTGTGGAACCAGTTTCGCCACCAGAGCATCCGCCACCTGGTCACCCACACACACAGCGACCGAAATCGCCATGCAGCGCTCGCCGCAGGAACCGTAGGCCGCGCCCATCAGTGCGCTGACCGCGTTGTCCAGATCGGCATCCGGCATCAACACTGCGTGGTTCTTCGCGCCGCCCAGTGCCTGAACGCGTTTACCGCGCTTGGTGCCTTCGGCATAGATGTATTCAGCGATCGGCGTCGAACCGACAAAGCTCAGCGCTTTGACTTCCGGCGCTTCGATCAGCGCGTCTACTGCAGTCTTGTCACCGTGAACCACGCTCATCACGCCTTTCGGCAAACCGGCTTCCAGCAGCAACTGTGCGATCAGCAGTGTCGAGCTTGGATCGCGCTCGGACGGCTTGAGGATAAAGCAGTTGCCGCAGACGATCGCCAACGGGTACATCCACAGCGGCACCATGGCCGGGAAGTTGAACGGGGTGATCCCGGCAACGATGCCCAGCGGCTGGAAGTCCGACCATGCGTCGATGTTCGGGCCGACGTTGCGGCTGTACTCGCCCTTGAGGATTTCTGGAGCTGCGCAAGCGAACTCGACGTTCTCGATACCACGCTTCAGTTCACCGGCGGCGTCTTCCAGGGTCTTGCCGTGTTCTTCGCTGATCAATTGCGAGATGCGCGCTTCGTTCTGCTCCAGCAGTTGCTTGAAGCGGAACATTACCTGCGCACGTTTGGCCGGTGGCGTGTTGCGCCAGGCCGGGAACGCTGCCTTGGCGGCATCGATGGCTTTCTGGATGGTTGCCTGGCTGGCCAGTGGCAGCTTGTGGATAGCCTGACCGGTAGACGGGTTGAACACATCAACTGCGCGACCGTTCTCGGTCACCAGTTCGCCATCGATCAAATGCGGGATAACGCTCATCGAAAAACTCCTGAATTCTTGTCCGCAGACGCCCACGAGGGGCGCCGGCTGTTTGTACTTATATATAGAGGGAAAAATCAGTCGAGCTTGTTCAGCACTTCGCCGACCGCATCGAACAGACGATCGAGGTCTTGCGGCTTGCTATTGAAGGTTGGGCCGAACTGCAGGGTGTCGCCGCCGAAGCGCACGTAGAACCCGGCTTTCCACAGGGCCATGCCCGCTTCGAACGGACGCACGATGGCGTCGCCGTCACGACCGGCAATCTGGATCGCGCCGGCCAGACCGAAGTTACGGATGTCGATAACGTTCTTCGAACCTTTCAGGCCATGCAGCGCGTTTTCGAAATGCGGTGCTACTTCAGCGACGCTCTGCACCAGATTTTCCTTTTGCAGCAGATCGAGCGCTGCCAGGCCAGCGGCGCAAGCCACCGGGTGCGCCGAGTAGGTGTAGCCGTGCGGGAATTCCACCGCGTACTCAGGGGTCGGCTGATTCATGAAGGTCTGGTAGATCTCGGAGCTGGCAATCACCGCGCCCATCGGGATCGCGCCGTTGGTGACTTGCTTTGCGATGCACATCAGGTCCGGGGTCACGCCAAAGGTGTCAGCGCCGAACATGTTGCCGGTACGGCCGAAACCGGTGATCACTTCGTCGAACACCAACAGAATGCTGTGCTGGTCGCAGATCTCGCGCAGACGTTTCAGGTAACCCTGCGGTGGCACCAGCACGCCGGCGGAACCGGCCATAGGCTCAACGAACACAGCGGCGATGTTCGAAGCGTCGTGCAGTTCGATCAGCTTCAGCAGCTCATCGGCCAAAGCGATACCGCCCTGCTCCGGCATGCCACGGGAGAAAGCGTTGCTGGCCAGCAACGTGTGCGGCAAATGATCGACGTCCATCATCGCCTGACCGAACAGCTTGCGGTTACCGTTAACGCCGCCGAGGCTGGTGCCGGCGATGTTCACGCCGTGGTAGCCACGGGCACGGCCAATCATTTTGGTTTTGGTCGACTGCCCCTTCAGGCGCCAGTAGGCACGGACCATTTTCACCGCGGTGTCAGCGCACTCGGAACCGGAGTCGGTGAAGAACACATGGTTCAGATTGCCCGGGGTCAGTTCGGTGATTTTCTCAGCCAGCTGGAACGACAATGGGTGGCCGTACTGGAAGCCCGGCGAGTAATCGAGGGTGCCCAACTGCTTGGAGACCGCTTCCTGAATTTCCTTGCGGGTGTGGCCGGCGCCGCAGGTCCACAGACCGGACAGCGAGTCGTATACCCGGCGGCCCTTGTCGTCGATCAACCAGCTGCCTTCGGCGCCAACGATCAAACGCGGATCGCGCTGGAAATTGCGGTTGGCGGTGTACGGCATCCAGTGCGCGTCCAGCTTCAGTTGGCTGGCCAGTGGCGACGGCGCGTTTTCAGGCATGTTCATCGGGCAAAACCTCGCAGGGCATAAGCGTCAGGGAGATAAAAAGCGTTGTTGCAGCTAAATTGCCACGCGGATAAAGTCGGTGAAATCCAACTCTTCTAACCTTCAGTTAGAACTTTGCTAAACAATGAGAACAATAAGATGAGCAGCCGCCGCCCCGATCCGCTGGCCCAGGTCAGTGACTTTGATATCCGCTTGCTGCGGATTTTTCGCAGCGTGGTGGAATGCGGCGGGTTCTCGGCAGCGGAGACGGTGCTCGGCATCGGTCGCTCGGCGATCAGTCAGCAGATGAGCGATCTGGAGCAGCGCCTCGGTTTGCGTTTGTGCCAGCGTGGGCGCGCCGGGTTTTCGCTGACCGAAGAAGGTCGCGAGGTGTATCAGTCGGCGCTGCAACTGTTAAGTGCGCTGGAAAGCTTCCGCACTGAGGTCAACGGCCTGCACCAGCATTTGCGTGGCGAGTTGATCATCGGCCTGACCGACAACCTGGTCACCCTGCCCCACATGCGCATCACCCACGCCCTCGCGCAATTGAAGGAGCGCGGGCCGGATGTGCAGATCCAGATCCGCATGATTGCGCCGAATGAGGTCGAACAAGGCGTGCTCGATGGGCGCCTGCATGTCGGAGTGGTGCCGCAGGCCAGTGCGTTGTCGGGCCTGGAATATCAGCCGCTGTACAGCGAACGTTCGCTGCTTTACTGCGCGGTGGGTCATCCGTTGTTTTATGTCGATGACAAACAGCTCGATGACGAACGCCTTAACAGTCAGGACGCGATCGCGCCGACCTTTCGTTTGCCGGCGGAGATTCAGGCGCATTACCAGGCGCTTAATTGCACGGCCAGCGCTTCCGACCGCGAAGGCATGGCATTCCTGATTTTGACCGGACGCTACATCGGTTACCTGCCGGATCACTACGCCAGCCTCTGGGTGCAGCAAGGTCGTTTGCGTGCGCTGAAATCGCAAACACGTTTCTACGACCTGAGCCTCGCATCGGTCACGCGCAAGGGGCGGCGCCCTCATTTGGTGCTGGAAAGCTTTTTGGAGAGTCTGGCGGCAACGCGTTGAAAATCCTCCGAGGCCCACCAGCGTTGGGCCTTAGCAACAAATTCGACAAATAACCTGAGCAAGTGGACAGCTTTTTGCAAAGCAGGATCAACCTCGATCCTTCAACAAGAAGCCTTAAGCCATGCAGCCAGATTCCGCACCGTCCAGCGACCTGATCTACGGCCTCGACGACCGCCCCAAACCGCTTGCCGCGACACTCGCGGCGCTGCAACACGTGCTCGCCAGTTTCGTCGGCATCATCACCCCGCCATTGGTGATCGGCTCGGCCCTCGGGCTGACCGCGCATTTGCCGTACCTGATCAGCATGGCCTTGATGGTTTCGGGCGTCGGCACCTTTATTCAGGCGCGGCGGCCATTCGGGATTGGCGCGGGAATGATCTGTCTGCAAGGCACCAGTTTTGCTTTTCTTGGTGCGGTGCTGTCGGCGGGGTTTCTGGTCAAGCAACGTGGCGGCAGCCCGGAAGACATTCTGGCGATGATCTTCGGTGTGTGCTTCTTCGGCGCAATCGTGCAGATCGTCCTCAGCCGCTTCATCGGCCAGTTGCGCAGAGTCGTCACACCGCTGGTGACCGGGATCGTCATCACCCTCATCGGCATCAGCCTTATAAAGGTCGGCATCACCGACCTGGGCGGTGGCTTCAATGCGCCGGACTTCGGTGCGCCGGGCAATCTGGCGTTGGGCGTGTTTGTGTTGCTGACGATCATTTTGCTTAACCGCTCGAACACGCCGTGGGTGCGCTTGTCGGCGATCATCATTGGTTTGGTGTTCGGCAGTCTGGCCGCGTGGTTCAGTGGGAAACTGCTGCCGCAACCGTTGCCTGACTTACCGCTGGTGAGTTTTCCTACGCCGTTCAAGTTTGGCTTCAGCTTCGACTGGACGGCTTTCCTGCCGGTCGCGCTGATTTATCTGATCAGCACCATCGAAACCGTCGGCGACCTCACCGCCAACTGTATGCTCGCCCGCCAGCCAATCAGCGGCCCTTCTTATATAAGCCGCCTGCGCGGCGGCGTACTCGGTGATGGTGTCAGTTGCATGATCGCAGCGACCTTCAGCGCCTTCCCCAACACCACGTTCGCGCAGAACAACGGCGTGATCCAGTTGACCGGCGTCGCCAGCCGCTACGTCGGTTTGTACATCGGCGCGATCCTGTTTTGTCTCGGTATGTTCCCGATGATCGGCGCGGTGCTGCAACAGGTTCCAAAGCCGGTACTCGGTGGCGCGACCCTGGTGATGTTCGGCGCGGTGGCCGCTGCCGGCGTGCGCATCCTCGCGCAGTCGCCGCTGGATCGGCGCAGCATGTTGATCATCGCCACGTCGTTCGGCGTCGGCCTGGGCATTGCCGCGCAACCGAACCTGCTGCACTTGTTGCCGAAACTGGTGCAGAACCTGTTTGATTCGGCGATCACCAGCGGCGGCCTGACCGCCATCATCCTTTGCCTGCTGCTGCCGGAGTCGAAACCCGAGGCCGCAGAAGTGCACGCGCCGCTGAACAAGATCGAACAGGCGTAACGGTTTTATCGCGCAAAGACTTGTCGGATGCCTGTGGGTGCGCTATCAACGCAACTGGTTGCACCCACAGACAAACCCGGAAGTGCCTATGACCTTTGAAGTCCCAGCCCATGGCGGCAAACCCGCCAGCCGCATTCGTCAGAAAAACGAAGAGACCATTCTCAAAGCCGCCGAAGACGAGTTCGCCCGTCACGGGTACAAAGGCACCAGCATGAACACCATCGCCCAGAATGCCGGGTTGCCCAAGGCGAACCTGCATTACTACTTCACCAACAAACTCGGTTTGTACGTGGCGGTGCTGAGCAACATCATCGAGCTGTGGGACAGCACCTTCAACACACTCACGGCCGAGGACGATCCGGCCGAAGCGCTGACCCGCTACATCCGCGCCAAGATGGAGTTCTCCCGTCGTCAGCCGCAGGCGTCGCGAATCTTTGCGATGGAAGTGATCAGCGGCGGCGAATGTCTGACCGAATATTTCAATCAGGATTACCGCGCCTGGTTCACCGGCCGCGCAGCGGTGTTTCAGGCGTGGATCGATGCGGGCAAAATGGACCCGGTCGATCCCGTGCACTTGATCTTCCTGTTGTGGGGCAGCACTCAACACTATGCCGACTTCGCCACGCAGATCTGTCGCGTCAGCGGTCGCAGCAAGTTGACCAAGCAGGATATGGAAGACGCCGGCAACAACCTGATCCGCATCATTCTCAAAGGCTGCGGCCTCACTCCTTCTCTATAAGACGTTTATGCCTTTCACCCTCAGCGGTTTTTGCGAGTACCGCGAAGAGATTCGCAAAAGCCGCTTTATCACCTTTGCCACGCCGATCGGCAGCCCTGCCGATGCTCAGGCGTTTTTTGAACAGCACAGCGATTTCAACGCCTCGCACAATTGCTGGGCGTGGAAACTCGGCGATCAATACCGCAGCAATGACGACGGCGAACCGGGCGGCACGGCCGGGCGTCCGATTCTGGCGGCGATCGAAGCGCAGGATTGCGATCAGGTCGCGGTGTTGGTGATCCGTTGGTACGGCGGTATTCAACTCGGCACTGGGGGATTGGCCCGTGCCTATGGCGGTGGTGCGAACAAGTGCCTGCAGACAGCGGCAAGGGTCGAGTTGATCAGCCGCGTGCCGCTGAGTTGCGCCTGCGGGTTTGCCGAGTTGGCGTTGGTGAAGTTGCGGGTTGCGGACTTGGGTGGATTGGTTGTGGAGGAGAACTTCACGGCGAACGGCGTTGAGTTGAAGTTGGCTGTGGGCGAAGCGCAGATCGAGGTCTTGCAAACGCAGCTAGCCGATTTGAGTCGTGGGCGGATTTTGCTTCAACGATAAAAGATCAAAAGATCGTCCGATCGCGGCCCGAGCGTTGCGCAGTTCCTACATTTGAAATGCGTTCCCCTGTAGGAGCTGCCGAAGGC
>NZ_AKJR01000342.1:0-2552 GCF_000282235.1 Pseudomonas sp. GM24
GGCTGCGATCTTTTGATCTTGCTTTTAAAAGATCGCAGCCTTCGGCAGCTCCTACAGGGGTTTGGGCAATGCTTAGGTGGCAGTGATTCGCCAAATGCCAAACGGCTGATACGCCGGGTCAATCCGCATGAACTGGTATTTGCCATGCCAGTCCCAGCGATGCCCGTTCATCAAGTCTTCGCCGTGTGTCGTCGCGTCATCGGGCAAGCCCATTTCCCACAGCGGCAGTTCGAAATTCGCCTCCTGCACGTTGTGCGGATCGAGGCTGACCGCGACCAGAATGAAATTGCTGCCGTCGAAGCTGCGCTTGCCGAAATACAGAATGTTGTCGTTCCAGGCGTTGTAGACCTTCAGGCCCAGATGCGTGTGCAGCGCCGGGTTCTGCCGGCGGATACGGTTGAGTTGGGCGATCTCGGCAATGATGTTGCCGGGCGCTGTAAAGTCGCGGACGCGGATCTCGTACTTCTCCGAGTCGAGGTATTCTTCTTTGCCCGGCACCGGAGCCGATTCGCACAGTTCGAACCCCGAATACATCCCCCACAAGCCCGAGCCCATGGTTGCCAGCGCCGCACGAATCAAAAATCCCGGACGCCCGGATTCGTGGAGGAACGCCGGGTTGATGTCTGGCGTGTTGACGAAGAAGTTCGGCCGGTAGCATTCGCGCCACGGCGATTCATTCAGCTCAGTGAAATAGGTCGCCAGCTCAGCCTTGCTGTTGCGCCAAGTGAAGTAGGTGTAGCTCTGGGTGTAACCGACCTTGCCCAGCCGCGCCATCATCGCTGGCGTGGTGAAGGCTTCGGCGAGGAAGATCACTTCCGGGTACAGCGCCCGCACATCAGCGATCAGCCATTGCCAGAACGGCAGCGGTTTGGTGTGCGGATTGTCGACGCGAAAGATCTTTACGCCCTCCTCGACCCAACCGATGACGATATCGCGCAACTCGACCCACAGGCTCGGAATCGCGTCCGGCGCATAGAAGTCGACGTTGACGATGTCCTGATATTTCTTCGGCGGGTTTTCCGCGTATTTGATCGTGCCGTCGGGACGCCAGTTGAACCAGCCCGGATGCTGTTTGAGCCACGGGTGATCCTGGGAACACTGAATGGCAAAATCGAGGGCGATTTCCAGGCCGTGATCGGCGGCAGCGGCCACCAGTCGGCGGAAATCTTCGCGGGTGCCGAGTTGCGAGTGAATGGCCTCGTGGCCGCCCTCCTCACTGCCGATGGCATAAGGACTGCCCGGATCATCGGGGCCGGCGGTCAGGGAGTTGTTGCGGCCCTTGCGATGGGCGCGGCCAATCGGATGGATCGGCGTGAAATACAGCACGTCGAAACCCATGTCCTGAATCATCGGCAAACGCGCGTGCACGTCATTGAAGGTGCCGTGACGGTGGGGATCGTCGGTGATCGAGCGCGGAAACAGTTCATACCAACTGGCAAATTCGGCCAGTTCGCGTTCGACGTCCACCGGGAATTCCGGACTGACGCTCAGATAGGCGCGATGATCGGCCTCAGCCATCAATTGCGCACTGCGCGAGTGCAGGAACAACGCGACCTGCTCGGTTTCGAGCAGCCCGGACAACTCGTGGTGCAACGCGGCAAGCTGTTCGCTCAGTTGGCCTTCGCTGCGTTCAGCGGCCTGTTGCACCATCGTGCGGCCTTCTTGCAACTCGAGCGAAACGGGTACGGCGGCGTTGTGTTTCTTCTCCAGTTCATATTGGAAACTGGCGAAATGGTCGATCCACGCTTCGATACAGTAGAGGAAACGCCCTTGGTGCTCAGGGCGGAACTGGCCTTGCCAGCCATTGTTGCCCTGATCAGCCATGACCTCGGTCTGCCAGGTCTCCTCGCCTTCCTCGCGCCAGCGAATGCGCACGGCGAGTTTGTCGTGACCGTCGGCAAACACTTTGCTGGTGACCACAATTTCACGGCCGGCAATCGACTTCACGGCGAACTGCCCGCCATCGAGGGTCGGCATGGTGTTTTCAATGGCAATTCGCGGCAGCAGCAAGGCCTGCGACAGCGGCATGTGCGGGTTGTAGCTTAATTCAGAAGGTTTTTCAGCCGTCATTGAGCATCTCTCCTTAACGCCCCAAGGACGCTCTTGTGCCGGGTCAGTGTTCGCAACGCTGCGCCTGCCCCGCAATGAACTCACTTAGGTTCCGAGCGACCGGCGCCGGGAAAAGTTCAGATGAAATTGCCGTGTCAGAAAAGCGGATCGAATTCGCCAAGAGGTGGTCAATCCACTTAAGCACTTCTCACGCCATGTGCCACACGGAGGTCATCAGATGAACATCCCGATCCCGGCCGAAACGCCTGATCCGAACATCGACAAACCCACTCTTCCCGAGACCGAGCCGCAGCCGATTCCCGAGCAGGAACCACCGGGAACCACACCGCCGCCCAAAGAAGAACCACCGACGACGATGCCACCCGTCATCGTCTGATTGATCGTTAACTGATCGTTCCCACGCTCCGCGTGGGAATGCAGCCCGGGACGCTCCGCGTCCCAAAGCGGACGCATAGCGTCCATTGAGGCGTTCCCACGCAGAG
>NZ_AKJR01000343.1:0-2180 GCF_000282235.1 Pseudomonas sp. GM24
TAGGAGCAAGCGTTTTTGGTTACTTTTGAGGCGTTTGTCAAAAGTGACCCGCCGTAAGGGCGGAACCCTAAGCCGCCGTTACCGCAGCAACGGATATGTACTCAACTAAACCCAACTCACCCAGCCTGACGCGAACTCCTATACATAAACACCAAAGCCACCCCCAAACACACCATCGCCAAAATCCGCGAACCAGACAGCTCAATCGCCGGATTCCCCAACCAGCCAAAATTATCAATCAACATCCCCATCCCCAACTGCCCGACAATCACCGCCACCGTCGCCACAGCCGTCCCCACCACCGGCACCGCCCCGACCATCACCATCATGTACACCACGCCAAACAGCGCCCCGGTCAACTGCCACTTCGGCACATCGAAAAGACTCACCGCATGGGCCGGCTCAAAAAACAAAATCAACAACCCGGTCGACACCGCACCCACAACAAACGTCAGCAAACTACTGCGCAACACCCCAACGCTTTCGCCCAGACGCCCATTGATCGCCGCCTGCACACTCAACACCGCACCGGCCAACACCACCACCGCCAACAAAATAACCAGACTCATCACTCACCCCCGCGCAATCAAAACCAAAGCCACCACAATCACCCCCAACGCCAGCCACCGCTCGGCATTGACCTTCTTGCGCGTCGCGCCGAACCAACCGAAATGGTCAATCAACACACTCTTGCCAACCTGCCCGGACAGAATCGCAATCATGGTCATCGCAATGCCGATATGCGGCGTCGCCAGGGTCAGCACCACCACATACATCGGCCCCAGAAACCCGCCAATCAACTGCCAGCGCGGCAGATCAGTCAGTGCCGGGCCTTTTTGCGGGCCAGCGAACAACAACAGCAAAAACAGAATCGCCGAGCCCACACCAAAGATGCTCAAGGTCGCCCACAGATGCCCGACCTGCACGCCCAACGGCCCGAGCAACCCCGCCTCCACCGACAAGCCCATGCCCGCGAGAATCACCAGCGGCAGCAACAACAAGCGCAACCCCGACTTCGTCGCCGGCGCGCTAACGCTCACCTCATCCAACGTCTGCATAAACAACCTTCCACTCAAGTAAACGATGGCGCGGATTATCGGCTGGCGCAGCTGTGCGATAAATGGGAGCATCCGGACAACACTTTTGCGCAATACGCACAACAGGATCATCCATGTACGGGCTCAACGAACTCGGATTCAAGGCACTCAGGCTGTTTGTGGCCGTTCTCGATCACGGCAGTTTTTCCGAAGTCGCCCGCCGCGAAGGCGTGGCGCCCTCTTCAATCTCCCGGCAGATTCAATTGATGGAGCAGGCGCTGAACCAGCAATTGCTCTACCGCCACACCCGCGCCGTCACGCCGACCGAAGCCGGGCGCATGCTCGGTCATCACGCGCGGCTGGTGCTGGTGCAACTGGAAGAAGCCGAACAGGCCTTGCAGGAACAGCAAAGCGAGCCCACCGGGCTGGTGCGCATCAACGCCCCGGTGGTGTTCGGCCAGCGGCATCTGACGCCGTGGCTGGGCCAGTTGTGCGCGCGCTATCCGAAGCTGCAACTGGATATCCAGCAGACCGACCACTACGTCGATCCATTGCAGGAAGGCGCCGACCTGCTGTTCCGCATCGGCCCGTTGCACGACTCGAGCATGCAGGCACGGATTCTTGCGCCGCATCGCTTTCAGGTCGCGGCCAGCCCGGCGTATCTCAAGCGCCACGGTACGCCGCAGAAACCCGAAGATCTGGCGCAACACCAATGCCTCGCCTACAAAGGCGCGACCGGCCAGCAGCGCTGGTTTTTCCGCCGCGACGGCGAGGACTGGACGCCGTATTCGGTGAAAGGCCCGATCACCGGCAACCACGCCGACACCCTCACCCAAGCCGCTGAACAGGGTTTGGGGCTGGTGATGTTTCCGTCTTGGCTGATTGGCGAAGCCGTGCGCGATGGCACGCTGGTGCCAGTGTTGGGGGAATATCAGGTATCGAACAGCCTGGAGCCGCAGCAGATTGCGGTGTTGTGGCCGGGGAGCCGGCGGTTGTCGGTGAAGGTGCGGACGGTGATTGATTTCTTTGTCGAATGCTTCGGGGAAGTGCCGTACTGGGACAGGCCTTGAGCGAAGATCAAAAGCCCCTCACCCTAGCCCTCTCCCGGAGGGAGAGGGGACTGACCGAGGTGTCTCGCGTCAT
>NZ_AKJR01000344.1:0-1817 GCF_000282235.1 Pseudomonas sp. GM24
CCTGAGTTCGACTTGGTCGTTCAGGTCGGTGTAGCTCGAACTGACAACACGGTCAGTCCCCTCTCCCTCTGGGAGAGGGTTAGGGTGAGGGGCTCTTCAGTTGCTGATCGCCAAAATACTCGCCTGATACGACCCAACAAACACGTCAAAATCCCCCACCTCGTTCTGCTCCAGCTCAGCCTGCGCTGCCAGCGACGTACGCGCCAGCTCCTCGAACTTCGCCTGCTCATCCGCCGCCAAAGGCTCGCTACGGAAAAACTCGGCATGCGCCTGGCTCTGACGCAACGAGAACTGCGCAAAGCTTTCCTTATGCTCAGCCATCGCCGCCAACACCTGCGCGGACGGCGTCAGGGACGGATCACTGACCTTGGCCAGTTGCACGTCCAGTGCCTTGCTGTGCGCATCGCCGCCATGGCTCTGATCCAGCAACGCCGCCAGTGGCGCGATTTGCTCCAGCAGTTCGGCCGCCCAGGTCTTCATCTCCACCGACTCACCGTCACGCTGCAATTGCAGACCCGGACGACGACCTTCCTTGACCACGCTGAGGAAGTTCGATGTGGCGTTGCCGCACGACGTGTTGGTCAGCAGCGGACTGTCGTTCAGCGCGCAATACAGCAGGAACGCGTCGAGGAAGCGCGACTCGGTGAGGTCGATGCCCATTGGCAGGAACGGGTTGATGTCCAGGCAACGCACTTCGACGTACTGAATGCCACGGGCCACCAGCGCCTGAATCGGCCGCTCGCCGGTGTAGGTCACGCGTTTCGGGCGGATGTTGGAGTAGTACTCGTTTTCGATCTGCAGGATGTTGGTGTTGAGTTGCACCCACTCGCCATCCTGGTGCGTGCCGACTTCAACGTACGGCGCGTACGGCGTCGCAACGGCTTTGCGCAGGCTGTCGGTGTAGCTCGCCAGATCGTTGTAGCACGGGGTCAGACCGGCCTGGGCGTTGCTCTGGTAACCGAGGTCGCTCATGCGCAGGCTGGTGGCGTACGGCAGATACAAGGTGTCCGGATCGAGCTGTTCCAGCTGATGCGAACGACCACGCAGGAAACCGGCGTCCAGCGCAGGCGATGCACCGAACAGGTACATCAGCAGCCAGCTGTAACGACGGAAATTACGGATCAGCGCGATGTAGGAAAACGACTGAAAATCGCGATCAGTGCCGACAAACCCTTCGGTCTCGCGCAGCAGCGGCCAGAGCTTTTCCGGCAGGGAGAAGTTGTAGTGAATCCCGGCGATGCACTGCATGGTCTTGCCGTAACGCAGGGCCAGGCCCTTGCGGTAGACGTATTTGAGCTGACCGATGTTGGAGGTGCCGTAATAGGCGATCGGGATGTCTTCCTCGGCCGGCAACGGGCACGGCATCGATGGACTCCACAGGTACTCGTTGCCGAGTTTGCTGTAGGCAAAACGGTGAATCTTGTCCAGGCTCGCCAAGGTATCAGCCGGATCCGGCAGGGCGGGCGTGATGAATTCCAGCAGCGACTCGGAGTAGTCGGTGGTGATCTGTTCGTTGGTCAGCGCGGAACCCAAGGCTTCGGGGTGCGGCGTTTGCGCCAGGCGACCTTCGCTGGTCACGCGCAGGCATTCACGTTCGATACCGTGCAGGCACTGCTCGAGCAGAGAGAGGTTAGCGCGCTCGCCGAGCAGAGCCAGGCGGCGGTTGAGAAGTTCGCTCAATTTGGATTCCTTCACGCGTCAGTCGCCCCAATATGGGGGTGGGCAGGACGGTCTACAAGGGTGAAGTTGAAACTGGCGTTATCGCCTGGTTTTTCTAGCCGGTCAGCCGCACACATACCTGTAGGAGCTGCCGCAGG
>NZ_AKJR01000345.1:0-1970 GCF_000282235.1 Pseudomonas sp. GM24
GAGCCTGCTCGCGATGGCGTCGGTCGGGTTGAAAACAGGCAAGAGATCAATCCCGCCGATTACTCCGCGCGCCGCTTGGTGTTAAATAGGCGCCAGTCTTAACCTTGTCGCTTATAGCTGTGCAACGAGAACCGATATGAACACCCATTCCAGGATAAACACCCAAATTCAAACAGCGGTGAGCGCATGATCGAAGTCACCGAAGTATCGATTGCCCAACTGCGTGCCGCCCTTGAGGCCGGCCAGACCACCGCAGTCGAGCTGGTCCAGGCCTATCTGGCCCGTATCGACGCCTACGACGGTGCCGACACAGCAACGGCGCTGAATGCCGTGGTCGTACGCAACCCTGAAGCGTTGAACGAGGCACGCGCGTCCGATGCCCGTCGCGCCAAAGGCGAAACCCTCGGCCCGCTCGACGGCATTCCTTACACCGCCAAGGACAGCTACTTGGTCAAGGGCCTGACCGCCGCGTCCGGCAGCCCGGCCTTCGCTGATCTGGTCGCCTATCGCGATGCCTTCACCATCGAACGCCTGCGCGCGGCCGGGGCGATTTGCCTGGGCAAGACCAACATGCCGCCGATGGCCAATGGCGGCATGCAACGCGGCGTCTACGGTCGCGCTGAAAGCCCTTACAACGCCGATTACCTGACTGCGCCGTTTGCCTCCGGCTCGTCGAACGGTGCCGGCACCGCCACGGCCGCGAGTTTTGCCGCGTTCGGTCTGGCTGAAGAAACCTGGTCGAGCGGGCGTGGCCCGGCGTCGAACAATGGCTTGTGCGCCTACACGCCGTCGCGCGGGGTGATCTCGGTGCGCGGCAACTGGCCGTTGACGCCGACCATGGACGTGGTCGTGCCTTACGCACGGACCATGGCTGACCTGCTTGAAGTCCTCGACATCGTCGTGGCCGAAGACCCAGACACCCGTGGCGACCTCTGGCGCCTGCAACCGTGGGTGTCGATCCCGAGCGTCAGCGAGGTGCGCCCCGCCGCTTACGCCGATCTGGCGGCCGATGCCAAAGCCTTGGCCGGCAAACGTTTCGCGGTACCGCGCATGTTCATCAATGCCGACCCTGAAGCCGGCACCAGCGAAGCACCGGGCATCGGCGGCCCGACCGGCCAGCGCATCAATACCCGTGAGTCGGTGATCGAGTTGTGGAAACAGGCGCGTCAGGCACTCGAAGCTGCCGGTGCCGAAGTCATCGAAACCGATTTCCCGCTGGTCTCCAACTGCGAAGGCGATCGTCCCGGCGCGCCAACCGTGTTCACCCGTGGTCTGGTCTCGAAAGAGTTCCTTCACCATGAGTTATGGGATCTGACCGCTTGGGCGTTCGACGACTTCCTGCAAGCCAACGGCGACCCGAAACTCAATCGTCTGGTTGACGTCGACGGGCCGAAAATCTTCCCGCACGACCCGGGCACCCTGCCCAACCGTGAAGGCGATCTGGCAGCCGGCATGGACGAATACGTGCGCATGGCCGAGCGCGGCATCACGCCGTGGAATGAAATCCCCACCGTGCCCGATGGCCTGCGTGGCCTGGAACAGACTCGGCGCATCGACCTCGAAGACTGGATGGACACACTGGGCCTCGACGCCGTGCTGTTCCCGACGGTTGCTGATGTCGGCCCGGCGGACGCCGATGTAAACCCTGAGTCGGCCGATATCGCCTGGAGCAACGGTATCTGGGTGGCCAACGGCAACCTTGCAATCCGCCACCTCGGCGTACCGACCGTGACCGTGCCGATGGGCGTGATGGCCGACATCGGCATGCCGGTCGGTCTGACCTTCGCCGGCCGCGCCTACGACGACTCGAACCTGCTGCGCCTGGCTGCAGCGTTTGAATCGACCGGCAGCAAACGCCAGATCCCGCCACGTACGCCGCCATTGTCGTAACGCGCTTAAAACTGTAGGAGCGAGCCTGCTCGCGAAAGCGGTGTGTCAGCCTGGATAAACTTGACTGACACACCGCCATC
>NZ_AKJR01000346.1:0-2191 GCF_000282235.1 Pseudomonas sp. GM24
CAGAGCGTGGGAACGATCAGCGATCTCTCAGAGGAAATCCTTGTAGGCGAATAACGCCGGCGCGCCGCCGGTGTGCAAGAAAATGATCGGGCCTTCATCAAAACGCTGACGTCCGATGCCATCGAGCAAGCCCGCCATTGCCTTGCCGGTGTACACCGGATCGAGCAACAGCGCTTCCTGACTCGCCAGCAACTTCACCGCCGCCAACGTCCCGGCATTCGGCTCGCCATAACGCGGGCCGAAATATTCGTCCCACAGCTCAACCTTGAAACTGGCCGGCAGCTCGACGCCGAGCAGGTCCGCCGTACGTTCGGCAAGGCCCTGAACCTTCGGCCGCTGGTCTTCTTCAGTGCGCGAAACGGTCACACCAATCACCGGCAATCGGGGCAATACTTCGCTCAACGCCAAGGCCAGACCGCTGTGCGTTCCGGCACTGCCCGAGGCGAGTACCACCGCAGCGAAATCCAGACCGGTGTCCTTGATCTGCTCGGCCAGTTCCAGACCGGCACGCACGTAACCGAGCGCGCCGAGGGCATTGGAGCCGCCGATTGGCACCAGATATGGCTTCTTGCCGTTGCTGCGCAGACGTGCGGCGAGGGCGGCCAGTTGGTCGTCGGCGTTGTCGAGGTTGTCGACCAGTTCGACCTTGGTGTCGAACAGATCCAGCAGCAGGCGGTTGCCGTTGCCGGTGTAGTTGCTGTCGTCAGTGCCCAGCGGATTTTCCAGCAGCGCCACGCAACCTAGGCCCAATTTGGCGGCGAGTGCGGCGGTCTGGCGAACGTGGTTCGATTGCAGCGCGCCGGCGGTGATCAGCGTATCGGCGCCTTGCGCGAGAGCGTCGGCAGCGAGGTATTCGAGCTTGCGCAGCTTGTTGCCGCCCATGGCCAGCGGCGTCAGGTCATCACGCTTGATGTACACCTCGCGGCCGAGCCAGGCGGACAGGCGTTCGAGTTTTTCCAGCGGCGTCGGGTGGCCGAGCAGGTCGAGACGGTTAAAGCGGTCCAGCTGTTGTTTGATCATGAGTCCGTACTGGAGGAGAAAGATGAAAGGACTATAGGCACGGGCTTTTGCAGGGGCAACCGTGAATCGCTTATAGCCAAATGAACTGAGGCCAGCACTATCGGTTCTTAATTCGCTCTCGCGACCATGCCGTAAAGTAGTCGCCGTTGACGCGGCCAGACAGTCCGGCCGCCCGTGAGGAGTCTTTACCGTGAGCGAGCGTTCCAGCCATTGGCAATTGCAGACCATCGTCAGTCAACTGCGCAGCGCGCGGGATCAGTGGCGGGCACAGAACGGCCGGGCGTCCGGCGAGCAGGGTGGTCGCGAGTTGCCGTCGCGGGCGGCGATGGCGGAGATTCTCGAAGCACTGTGTGGGGCGTTGTTCCCGATGCGTCTGGGGCCAGTGGATCTGCGTGAAGAAAGCGAAGACTTTTACGTCGGCCACACCCTTGATGTGGCGTTGAATGCGCTGCTGGCGCAGACCCGTCTGGAGCTGCGTTACGTTGCCCGCCACAGCGCGCAGGCCGATACTGAAGTCGAGGCCCGCGCCATTCAGATCGTGCAGGATTTTGCCTTGGCTTTACCGGGCCTGCGCGCGCTGCTCGACAGCGATGTGTTGGCGGCCTATCACGGTGATCCGGCAGCGCGCAGTGTTGATGAAGTGCTGCTGTGCTATCCGGGGATTCTGGCGGTGATTCACCATCGCCTCGCTCATCATTTGTATCGTGCCGGGCTGCCGCTGCTGGCGCGGATCAGCGCGGAAATCGCCCATTCGGCGACCGGTATCGATATCCATCCGGGCGCGCAGATCGGCCGTAGTTTCTTTATCGATCACGGCACGGGTGTGGTGATCGGCGAGACCGCGATCATTGGTGAGCGCGTGCGGATTTATCAGGCCGTGACGTTGGGCGCCAAACGCTTCCCGGCGGATGAAGACGGGCAGTTGCAGAAAGGTCATCCGCGTCATCCGATCGTTGAAGATGATGTGGTGATTTATGCCGGGGCGACGATTCTCGGGCGGATCACCATTGGCAAGGGGTCGACCATTGGCGGCAATGTCTGGCTGACGCGCAGTGTGCCGGCGGGGTGCAATTTGACTCAGGCGAATTTGCAGCATGATGACGGGACGCAGAAGTAGGGGGCAAAGCAAACCCTCATCGGAACGCCGCCCGCCCAGCCCTCTCCCGGAGGG
>NZ_AKJR01000347.1:0-5525 GCF_000282235.1 Pseudomonas sp. GM24
GCAGCTCCTACAGGGAAACGCTGATCCCGATGTAGGAGCTGCCGAAGGCTGCGATCTTTTGATCTTGCTTCGAAGACTTAGCGCTGAACCACGCGCATCTGCTGCTGTTCTTTCGGCAACACACGCTTGGCCACTACGTAATGCTGCTGCCAGTACGGCTTGTTCAGCGTATCGATGCTCACCGCTTTGCCACGACGCGGTGCGTGGATGAAGCGGTCGTTGCCCAGGTAGATGGCAACATGGTTGACCCGGCGGCTCTTGATGTTGAAGAAAATCAGGTCGCCCGGCTTCAGATCCTTGCGCTCGACTTTCTCGCCGTGGCCGCTGGCCATGGCATTCGAGGTGCGAGGCAGGTCGAAGGTGGCGTCGTTGAACGCGTATTTCACCAGGCCGCTGCAATCGAAGCCTTTACTTGGGCTGCTGCCGCCCCAACGATAAGGGGTACCGAGGACGTTCACCGCACGGCTCAGCACATTGCTGCTTTCCTTGCTCGCCATCGGTGGCACCAGCTTGCTGTGGCTCTTGCTGCTCAGCGTGGTGGTTTTGCTTTTGCTGCTTTTGCTCGAAGGAGCCGAAGCATGGGATTTAGGGGTGAAGCCGTTAACGTTAGGAAGACGTTGCTCACGATTGGTGGCGTGGGCGGCCAGTGGCATTAATAGGCAGATGGTTAGCCATGTCTTGAAAAATGGTCGCATTAGGCGTGGCTCTTCAGTGATAGCGCGCAACTTTATAACAGAGTTTTTTTTCATTCCGAGTCCGTTGGTCGATTCAGTTGGTGGCCAACGGAACCAAATAAGCGGCAAATGGACGCAATTGTCGGACAGAAGTCAGGTGCTATAAGGCTTTGACGGTAGCAACGGTAACATTTGCCGTACGTCGGCTACCTGTAAAAAAGTCACAAAGAATTCAAGAATATTTATCTATCGTGTGAATCGAGGTCTTCATGAACCCCTATCAACAATTTGTTCAGCAGCAAGATACGCACAGCAAAATCATCGGGTATCTGCTGTGGATTTTCGGTTTTACCGGTGCTCACCGCTTCTATTACGGCAAGCCGGTGACCGGGACGATCTGGTTCTTCACCTTCGGTTTGCTGGGCATTGGCTGGCTGATCGACCTGTTCTTGATCCCGGCGATGGATCGCGAGGCGGATCTGCGTTTTACCGCCGGGCCGATCGAGTACAACGTAGCGTGGATTCTGCTGACGTTCCTCGGAGCATTGGGTGTGCACCGGATGTATCAGGGCAAATGGATCAGTGGGCTGATCTATCTGCTGACGGGCGGGTTGTTCTTTCTGGGGGTGCTGTATGACTTCTGGACGCTGAATGATCAGGTGTCCGTACGCAACGCCGAAGGCAGAGGCGCCTTCCAGTAAGCCATCCGCCTTCCAGTAAGCCATCGCTGGCCAGTAAGCCATCGCTGGCAAGCCAGCTCCCACAGGTTTTTGCGCTAACCCAAAGATAGCGCAAGACCTTGTGGGAGCTGGCTTGCCAGCGATTGGGGGCAACCCGGTATCAAGCCTGGTGACTGATCCGCCCATCCACCAAGGTGTAGCGAACCACACCCGGCAAAGTGTGCCCAATGAACGGGCAGTTCTCACCCTTCGACAACCAGCCTTCACCGGCCACCGTCGAAGCCTGCGGATCGAACAGCACGATATCCGCCGCACCACCCACTGCCAGTTTGCCCGCCGGCAGACGCAGCGCTTCAGCCGGGCCAGCGCTCAAACGCGCCAGCAAGGTAGGCAGATCCAGCAACCCATCCTCAACCAGCGTCATCGCCAGCGGCAGCAGCAACTCAACACTGCTGATGCCCGGCTCGGTCGCGCCGAATGGCGCCAGTTTGGCGTCGCGTTCGTGCGGCTGGTGATGGCTGGAAATCGCCGAGACCACGCCGGATTTCACTGCCTCACGCAGACCATCGCGATCCGCACGAGTGCGCAGCGGCGGTTGCACGTGGTACAGGCTGCTGAAGTCGATCAATGCTTCGTCGGTCAGAATCAACTGATACAGCGCGACATCCGCCGTCACCTTCAGGCCGCGGGCCTGAGCCTGCGCGATCAGAGCCACGCCGCGAGCGCTGGTCAACTGGCTGAAGTGCGCACGCACGCCAGTCTGCTCGACCAGTAGCAGGTCGCGAGCCAAAGCCACAGTTTCAGCAGTTTCCGGAATCCCCGGCAGACCGAGGAAGCTGGCCACCGCGCCTTCGTGGGCGAGACCGCCCTCGGCCAGGTCATGATCCTGCGAGTTGAAAATCACCGTCAGATCAAACGTCGCCGCATATTCCAGCGCCCGGCACAGCGTGCGGGTATTGCGGAAACTCTCCAGACCATTGCCGAACGCAACGCAACCAGCGTCGCGCAACGCAACCAGCTCAGCCAGTTGCTCGCCGTCCAGACCTTTGCTCAGCGCGCCGATCGGGAACACCTTGGTGTTGCCGGCTTCGCGTGCGCGGTCGAGGATCAGTTCGGCCACGGCGGAAGTGTCGAGCACCGGTTTGGTTTTCGGCGGACAGCACAGGCTGGTCACACCGCCGGCCGCTGCCGCGCGGGTTTCGCTGATGATCGAGCCTTTGCGGCTGTAACCCGGCTCGCGCAGGGCAACGTTCAGATCGACGAGGCCCGGAGCGGCAACAAGGCCTTGGGCATCAATGGTTTCTACGGCCGTGAAACCCGCCGGGGCCGCGCCGAGGGCGACGATCTTGCAGGCTTCAACGTGAATGTCGGTGACTTGATCCAGGCCGCTGCTTGGATCGATGACGCGTGCGCCGAGAATGCTGAGCTTCACTGGGCGTTCTCCTGCTCGAATTGACGCTGCGCGGTTTGTCCGCTCATGGCCATGGACAGCACAGCCATACGAATCGCGATGCCGTAGGTGACCTGATTGAGGATCACCGAGTGCGGGCCGTCGGCCACTGCTGACTCGATTTCCACGCCACGGTTGATCGGCCCCGGGTGCATGACGATGCAATCGGGTTTGGCCCCGGCCAGACGCGCGGTGGTCAGGCCGAACAGGCGGTAGAACTCGCCTTCGCTCGGCAGCAGGCCGCCGGTCATGCGTTCACGCTGCAGGCGCAGCATGATCACCACGTCGACATCCTTCAGGCCTTCGGTCATGTCGGTGTAAACCTTCACGCCGTATTGCTCGATGCCGATTGGCAGCAGGGTTTTCGGCGCGATCACGCGGATGTCCGGGCAACCGAGGGTTTTCAGCGCGAGCATGTTCGAGCGCGCGACCCGCGAGTGCAGGATGTCGCCAACGATGGCCACCGAGAGGTTTTCGAAACCGCCCTTGTGCCGACGGATGGTGAGCATGTCGAGCATGCCCTGCGTCGGGTGGGCGTGACGGCCGTCGCCGCCGTTGATGATCGCCACTTGCGGGCAAACATGTTCGGCGATGAAGTGCGCGGCGCCGGAATCACCGTGGCGTACGACGAACATGTCGGCGGCCATGGCTTCAAGGTTGCGCAGGGTGTCGAGCAGGGTTTCACCCTTGCTTGCCGACGAGGTCGACACGTTCAGGGTGATCACGTCCGCCGACAGTCGCTGGGCCGCCAGTTCGAAGGTGGTGCGGGTGCGTGTGGAGTTTTCGAAGAACACGTTGCACACGGTCTTGCCGCGCAGCAACGGGACTTTCTTCACCGCCCGGGCACCGACTTCGAGGAACGAGTCGGCAGTGTCGAGGATTTCCGTCAGCAACTCGCGGCGCAGGCCGTCGAGCGAGAGGAAGTGGCGCAGCTGGCCCTGATCATTGAGCTGCAGCGGGCGCTTGGTATCTAGAGGCGTCATCGCGAAGGGGACTCTCAATAGGGCGGATTAAAGGTTGAAGTCTTGCAGTTCGAGCGTCAGCGGTTCGGGGCCGGACAGCTTCACCCGTTCGTGAGCGGCCAGCGACAGCGTCGCGCCCACGACATTCGGGCGGATCGGCAGCTCACCGGCGTCGAGGTCCAGCAGGCAGACCAGGGTCACGCTGGCCGGGCGGCCGTAGTCGAACAATTCGTTCATGGCGGCGCGGATGGTGCGGCCGCTCATCAATACATCGTCGATCAGCACCAGATGCTGGCCTTCGATCTCGAAGGGCAGGGCGGACGGGCGCACTTGCGGGTGCAGACCGTTCTGGCTGAAGTCGTCACGGTAGAAGGACACGTCCAGCGTGCCCAGTGGCGCGTCGCTGCGCAGTTCCTTGAGCAAGGCCTGCGCGACCCAGATGCCGCCGGTGCGGATGCCGATGTAACGCGGTTCAGTGATTTCACGCTGGGCAAGGTGCGCCTTGAGGCGGGTCGCCATCTGGCTGATCAGATCGGCGGGATTTGGCAGGCTCATGGTTGCTCCTTGTTGGGGGCGAATCGGGTCCTTGGACACGACTCGGTTTTTCACTCAAAAGAAAAGCGCCGAAGCGCTTGTCAGGATTCAAACAATGCAGTGTTTTCATCGAGCCAGCCCTGCAACAGCAGAGCGGCGGCGATGGCGTCCACCGGGTTGTCGCGGTAACTGCCCTTTTGGCCGCCTCGCACCAGTCGCTCGCCTTTGGCCTCGAAGGTGGTCAGACGTTCGTCGTGGGTATAGAAGGGCACATTGAAGCGGCCGTTGAGGCGGCGGGCGAATTTCTCCGCGCGCAGGCACATTTCACTCGGCGTACCATCCATGTTCAGCGGCAGGCCGACGACCACGGCGTCGGGTTTCCATTCCTTGAACAGCGCTTCCACCTGATTCCAGTCGGGAATGCCGTTTTGCGCTTTCAGGGTGCACAGCTCACGGGCCTGGCCGGTAATCACCTGGCCGACCGCGACGCCGATCTGTTTGGTGCCGTAGTCGAAGCCGAGAATCAGGCGCAGGGCCATCAGGCGTGACCTGCCTGGCTGGTCAGCAGGCTGAGGTTGATCCCCAGGTGCTTGGCCGCCGCTTCGAGGCGCAGTTCGCTGCTGGTGTTGAAGAGGATGTCGGCGTCGTACGGGCAGGTCAGCCAGGCGTTGTCGGCCAGTTCGGCTTCAAGTTGCCCGGCTTCCCAACCGGCGTAACCGAGGGCAATCAGGCTTTTCGCCGGGCCAACGCCGTCCGCGATGGCGAACAGCACATCCTGCGAGGTCGACAGGGCCAGATCACCGTCCAGTTGTGCGGTGGCCTGGAAGGTCTTGCCCGCCGGGTGCAGAACAAAACCGCGATCGGTCTGTACCGGGCCGCCGATGAAAATCGGTACGTGCTGGCACAGTGCCGGCGGGTCGATGTCCGGGCGCAGTTGCTCAAGAATGTCGGCCAGATTCAGCTCTTGCGGCCGGTTGACCACAATCCCCATAGCGCCATTGGCCGTGTGCTCGACGATGTAGGTCAAGGTGTGGGCAAAGTTCGGGTCGGCCATGTGTGGCATGGCGATCAGGAAGTGATGCTTGAGGTAGCTGGGGCTGACGTTTTTCATGTGCGCTAGTGTGGCGTTCGGGGGGCAAACTGACAAGCTGAAGCCGCCAAAAGATCGCAGCCTTCGGCAGCTCCTACATGTAAATGCAGGCCAATGTAGGAGCTGCCGAAGTCT
>NZ_AKJR01000348.1:0-3752 GCF_000282235.1 Pseudomonas sp. GM24
GTTTCACTCGACAGCTCCTACATGAAGCAACAAATACAGGCCACGGAATCGCCGATGATCCGGTTGGGCGAACCAACCCGATCACGGCCGGTCAACAACTGCACGTTCAATCAGGCGGTGACGCATCATGGACAATCCTTTTCAGATCATTACCGATGCCTTCGCGCCGGACTATCAGATCAACCTGAGCATTCAGGGCCTGGACGGCAGCATCATGCTGACCCTGTCCAACAGCGGCCGAATCGTGGCCAAGCGCATGATCAGCGCCGAGCAGCGCAACGACCCCGTGCGCCTCAAGCGTCTGGTGCAAAGCATTCAATTCGGCATCGCCATCGAACAAGGCCACAGCGCCATGGCGATCCTCGAAGCCATGACCAGCGGTAGCGGGATAATCCCGCCACCGCCACGTGTCAGCGGCCGGCCAGGGCAAGCGGCCGGGCTTTAAAGCTCGCCCTTCTCTACTTCCGGATGCTCGCTGGAGCCGGCGCCAAGTTTGCGCTGCGGTTTCTCGATCTTCACCGAAGGAAATTGTGACGAGGCGTAACGCACCACCAGAATCGAGAACGCCAGCAGCAGAATCCCGCCGCACAGGTAGATGATGCCCATGTCCGGCGGGTTGTGGTGCGAGACGTTGGAGATCAGCAAGCGGGTCAGCGCGGTGATCGCCACGTAGATCAGGAAGCGCACCGGCATGTGGTTGGTCTTGAAGTAGATCCCGACCATCGCCCCCAATTCCAGATAGATGAACAGCAGCAGAATGTCATCGATCTTGATGTGGCCTTCCTCGAGCATCCCGAGAAACTCCATCACCGCCGCCCACGCCGTCACCGCACCGATGGCGAACAGCGCCAGATAGTGGAAGGTCTCGACGAAGAGGTTACCCAGGGACTCGGCCAGTTGATGCACGTTTTGCCGCAGTTTCTCGGCCCAGTTGATTTTCACGATGATGTTCCTTAGCTCGAATGCGAGCGGATGATGCGTGTTGGACGTGACGGTTTTCTGCACGTAATAGTTTTCATGCAGAAAAGAGGCCACGCCATCATGGCGAGACGCCGCCAAACCCGCGCCGTGGCGTTTGGTCGCAGGCCCAGGGTTATTCACAATCCCTGTGGGAGCGAGCCTGCTCGCGAATGCAGACGATAAGGTCCATCTGACAAACCCGAAATCCGGTCTACATTGAAAAGCCACTACCCATGGCGCAGGGATTCGCTTATCCTTTTCGCTGTATATGGATACAGTAGTCGTCAAGACAACTTAATGTGAAGGCATGTGAGGTGGTGAATGGCCGTCGAAGTGGTATACCGCAGCAGCCGAGATCTGGAGCGCTTGTTCATGGATAAAGCCGAAGCTGACCGTCATGACAAAATGCTCGAACTGGCCGAATATCTGGCCGATGTGCTGCAAAAAGCCGTTCCGTCGCTGACTGAACAGCAAGTGGAGGAAGCCGGGATCTACATGGCGAAGAATCGCGATGTGTTCGCCCGGGCGTTCAAGAGCCAGCCGGATGCACTGTCCGAGCTGCTCAACGCACCGGCCGAGCCGGTCGATAATGCGCAAGCAGCGGAACCCGCTGAAACGCCGGCGAAGCCAGCCAAAGCAGCAAAAGCGGCGAAGTAAGCAACGCCCTAAAAGATCGTCCGAAGGCTCGGGCCGCGATCGGACGATCTTTTGCTTTTTCAGCGATACAAAACTTTTTCCGCCAACTCATCCGCCACCCGCGCCGGCGAACGTTTTTCCGCCTGTGCATGGGCAAATACTTCGGTGAGTCGAGAGCTGATCTTCGACAGATGCGCGGTAATGGTGGTCAGTTCTTCGCCGCGATGCTTGAGCGAGACGTAGATCAAGCCTCCGGCATTGATCACATAGTCCGGCGCATACAGAATCCCGCGCCGTTCCAGTTGATCGGCGACATCCAGGTGCGTCAGTTGGTTGTTTGCCGAACCGGCCACGGCCGAGCAACGCAGTTGCGTGACCGTGTGGCTGTTCAAAACCCCGCCCAGACCGCACGGCGCGAGGATGTCACACGGCGTACTGAGCAACGCGTCGTTAGCGATCGGGTGAGCGTTGAGTTGTTCCATCGCCAGTTGCACTTTGCCATGGTCAATGTCGCTGACCAGCAGTTCTGCCCCGGCGGCGTGGAGTTGCTCGGCCAACGCGTAACCGACATTGCCCAAGCCCTGAACCGCGATGCGCAAACCTTCGAGATTGTCGCTCCCCAGCCGTGCCATGGCGGTCGCCCGAATGCCGGCAAACACGCCCATCGCTGCGTGTGGTGCGGGGTCACCGGCCGACGTGGTGCTGGTGACATGCTGGGTCTGCTGAGCGATGCAGTCCATGTCCGCCACCGAGGTACCGCTGTCGATGGCGGTGATGTAGCGACCATCAAGCTGATTGATGCAACGGCCAAACGCTTCGAACAGTGCACCACGGTTTTCCACGTGCACAGGACGCACGATCACTGCAACGCCACCGCCCTGCGGCAGCCCCGCCAGCGCGGCTTTGTAGCTCATGCCCTGAGCGAGGCGAATGGCATCTTCGACGGCAGATTCGTCATTGGGATAGGCAAGATAACGACATCCACCCAAGGCTGGCCCGAGGCGACTGTTATGGATGGCAATGACCGCCTTCAACCCGGAGACCGGGTCAACGCTAAGGTGCAGCGATTCCAGGCGAGTGCTTTGCATGAGCGCAAACATCGTTGGGCTCCCGAATCACTTCTTGTAGAACGCCAGTATAGGCCTGCGCCTGAAAATTGCTGGAGCACACCGGAATAAGCGCCCGCGCCGACAACAGCTTTGCGGCATAACCCGACAGCTGTGCTGCGAGGCACTGGACGAATGACCCGGACCGGGCTAAAACGAGGCATTCCCCGGAGATTTCGATGAGTGCGCGTCAACGTTTTTTCGAATGCCTGCACCGTTCACCGCCCGCGCTGTTCGAAGCCGCGCTATGGATGGCGGCCGAGCACGAAAAAGCGGTCGATCCCGAAGCGCTGTTACTAGAATTCAAAGACCTGCAACAACGCGTCAGTTACGGCTTGCCGATGCTGCCGGTCAGTGAACTGGCGCAGCCCCTGTTGCGCCGCATGACTGATCTGGGCTTTGCCCAGGACGACTTCCTGCCGCTGCGCCCGCAGGCGGCGCTGTTGCACAAAGTGATGCAGACCCGTCGCGGCCAACCGTTGGCATTGGCGCTGATTGCCCTGGAGCTGGCGCGAGGGCTGGAGATTCCTCTGGTCGGGGTCAACTTCCCCGGACACTTCCTGCTGCGCGTGCCCGGCGCCGATCACCTGCTTGATCCGTGCGGCGGCCGGCGCTTGTACCCCAATGATTGTCGCGAACTGTTGCAGCGCCAGTATGGGCCGAATATGAAGCTCAACGCCGAGCATCTGTTGACCGCCTCGCCGGTGCAAATGCTTCAGCGCCTGTCGCGCAACCTGCGGCAGTTGCACCTGACACATGATGACTTCATTGCCGCACTGATCGACGCCGAACGCGTGCTCGAACTGGGTGACGCTGGCGCCGCTGATTACCTGGCCCGAGCCAGTCTTTATCAGCGGCTCGACTGCCCGAATGCCGAGCGCTTTGATCTGGAACACGCGCTGATGCTCAGCGATGACCCGATTCAGCGCCTGCGGCTGACTGAACGCCTCGGACACCTGCCGCCCAACTCAGTCGTCCATTAAAAGCAAAAGATCGCAGCCTTCGGCAGCTCCTACATTGAAATATGCATTCCCATGTAGGAGCTGCCGA
>NZ_AKJR01000349.1:0-1569 GCF_000282235.1 Pseudomonas sp. GM24
GCCATCAGCATCACCACAGAAAGCAGACATGAAAAAGGCGACCCGAAGGTCGCCTTTTTTTGACGCAGACGCTGTTGATCAGAACTCGTGATCAGCGTTGTCCGGGTTCAGGTCGCTGATGCCCAGCTTGCCGGCAGCGGCTTCGATCGAACCGGTCTGCTTGACCAGGGACGCGATGGCGTCGCGAACAATCTGGTTGCCAGCGGTGTTACCCGCAGCGATCAACTGGTCGTAGTGCTCACCCTTGTTGGCGTGATCGACCATGACCTGGATCTTGGCTTCGGTAGCGGCCAGATCGGCTTTCAGTGCGGTGTCGGCAGCCGGGTCGGCCTTGGCCACCAGCGACGACAGGCTGGCGCCGGTCATCTTGGTGCCGTCAACACGGGTGTACTCGCCCAAATACACGTTACGAATGCCTTTGGCATCGTAGAAGTGCGAGTTGTGGGTGTTGTCGCTGAAGCAATCCTGCTCGTCTTCAGGGGAGTTGGCTTCCAGGGACACCTTCATGCGCTCGCCCGCCAGTTCGCCCAGGGACAGGCTGCCCATGCCGAAGAGCATTTTGCGCAGACCGGTTTCGCCCGGCTCGGCTTCGAGGGTGGCGCGGTAGTTGTCAGCCACGTTCGGCTTCCAGTTACCGACCATTTCTTCCAGATCGCTGACCAGCAGTTGAGTCACCGACTTCAGGTAGGCGCGACGACGATCGTTGTGACCGCCAGTAGCGCCGGCGCCTTCCAGGTAGTCGGAGGCCGGACGGTTGCCAGCGCCAGGGCCGGTACCGTTCAGGTCCTGGCCCCAGAGCAGGAATTCGATGGCGTGGTAGCCAGTGGCAACGTTGGCTTCGGAACCGCCCAGCTCGTTGAGGCTGGCGAGTTTTTCCGGGGTGATGTCTTTGACGTCGACCTTGTCTTCGCCGACCTGAACTTCGGTGTTGGCGATGATGTTGGCGGTAGCGCCCGGGTTACCCAGTGCGTGCTCGTAGGATTTGTCGACGTAGTCGATCAGACCCTCGTCCAGTGGCCAGGCGTTAACCTGACCTTCCCAATCGTCGATGATGGTGTTGCCGAAGCGGAACACTTCACTCTGCAGGTACGGAACGCGCGCGGCGACCCAGGCAGCCTTGGCGGCTTTCAGGGTGTCGGCGTTCGGTTTGGCGAGGAAAGCATCGACAGCGGTCTGCAGGGTTTTCGCGGTGGATTCGGCATCGCTGTAAACGGCGAAGACCATGTCGGCGTAGTGCGCGACCACAGCCTTGGCGGCGGCTTCGTCGACTTTACCGGCAGCGGCAGGCGCCGCCGCAGGTGCGGTGGTGCTGGCGGCTGGCGTCGGTGCGGCCGGAGCGGCGGCCTTGTCTTTACCTTCGCCGCAACCGGCGAGGGAAATAGCGATGGCCAGCAGACTGGCGGTAGCCAGAGGCATACGAATCATGGCGAACATCCTGCTTCGATAGTTGAGTGGACTCGCGCTGGGGGTGCGCAAAACTGCGACATAATGCAAATCTTTCGCATTATGTGTAAAGGGTTGTGGCTGGAAATATTTCTTATTTACGCAGATCAAAAGATCGTCCGATCG
>NZ_AKJR01000350.1:0-2739 GCF_000282235.1 Pseudomonas sp. GM24
CAGAACGTTCAGGTCGGCGTATTTTGCGAGCATCCCCCGGTCAGTCCCCTCTCCCACTGGGAGAGGGCTAGGGTGAGGGCAACGGCTTCAGGTCAGACCCAGATCAATGCCACCCCACACACCTTGGCGTATACTCGCCGCGCCCTTTTAGCCGCATGCGCGCCGGAGAAACCCAATGGATCCAGCATTATTAGAAGAGTGGATGATGACCGGCCTGGTCAGCATCCTGATCATTTTCATGGGTTTCATCGTCTGGGATTTGGCGAAGAAGTCCAAGGCCGGGCGCTTTGGCTCGTTCATTCTGTTCTTCGTGCTGGGCCTGGGCGTGGCCGCGTTCATCATCAAGAGTGTGGTGATCGGCCTGATCGAATCCGGCGCTTTATAAGCGCGCCGGCACTTCCTTCCACTGGCCCTGGTCGAGCCCTTCGATCGTCCAGTCACCAATCTTCACCCGCACCAGCCGCAATGTCGGCAGCCCGACCGCCGCGGTCATGCGTCGTACCTGACGGTTGCGCCCTTCGCGAATCACCAGCTCCAGCCATGAAGTCGGTATGGTCGCGCGAAAGCGCACCGGCGGATTGCGCGGCCACAACTCAGGCTCGTCCAGTTGTTGCGCTTCGGCCGGCAAGGTCATGCCGTCATTCAACTCAACACCATCCCGCAGACGCTGCAACTGCTCGGCCGTCGGCACGCCTTCGACCTGCACCCAATAAGTCTTCGCCAGTTTGTGTTTCGGATCGGCGATGCGCGCCTGCAACTGCCCGTCGTTGGTCAGTAGCAACAACCCTTCGCTGTCACGATCCAGGCGACCGGCCGGATAAATGCCGGGCACATCAATGAAATCCTTGAGGGTCGCCCGCCCTTCGCCGTCGCTGAATTGCGTCAGCACATCGAACGGTTTGTTGAACAGGATCAATTTCGGCTCGGCCGGGGGTGCCTTGGCAACACGGCGCGGGGAAGACGACTGAGGCTTCGCACCTGGGCGGCGAGAAGGTGGACGCGGGGGACGGGACATGGCGAAAAGAACATCTAACGGTCGAGGCTGACAATGCTAGTGCCCCGACCGCCAAATGACCACGATTAACCGTTAACGGAACGGCGGTTCGTCGAAGCTGCGCAGTTTGCGCGAGTGCAGCGAGTTGAGTTCAGTGCGCAGCAGGTCCACCGCTTCGATGCCGATCTTCAAGTGCTGGCTGACCGCACGCTCATAGAAGGCGTTGGCCGAACCCGGCAGCTTGATTTCACTGTGCAGCGGTTTGTCCGAAACGCACAGCAACGTGCCGTACGGCACCCGCAAGCGATAACCCTGCGCGGCAATCGTGCCGCTTTCCATGTCCACCGCCACGGCGCGGGACAGGTTGATCAACGGCCGCTCCTGCGCCCAGCGCAATTCCCAGTTACGGTCGTCGTAGGTCAGCACGGTGCCGGTGCGCAGGCGTTTTTTCAGGTCATCGCCCTTCTCACCGGTGACATTCGCCGCTGCTTGTTGCAGCGCCATTTGCACTTCGGCCAGTGCCGGGATCGGAATGTTCGGCGGCACCACGCGGTCGAGAATGCCGTCGCGACGCATATAAGCGTGGGCCAGCACATAGTCGCCAATGGTCTGCGACTGACGCAGGCCACCGCAGTGGCCGATCATCAGCCAGCAATGCGGACGCAGCACCGCCAGGTGATCGGTGATGTTCTTGGCGTTGGACGGGCCGACGCCGATGTTGACCAGGGTCACGCCGTGGCCATCGCTGGCAATCAGGTGATAGGCCGGCATCTGGTAACGGTGCCAGACCACACCGGCAGCAATCGCCGACGCTTCGCCGTGATCCATGCCCTTCTCGATGATCACATTGCCCGGCAAGACCATGCGCACGAAACGCGGGTCGCTGCGCAGTTGCTCCAGACCATGGACGATGAACTGGTCGACGTAGCGGTGATAGTTGGTCAGCAGAATCCACGGCTGCACATGGCGCCAGTCGCTGCCGGTGTAGTGCACCAGACGACGCAGCGAGAAATCCACGCGCGCGGCGTCGAACAAGGCCAGTGGCAGCGGATCGGTGTTTTCCCAGTCGTAGAGACCGTCGGCGATGCCGTCGGTGGCCGCGGACAGGTCGGTACTCGGGAACACCCGCGCCAGTACGGCAGCGGTGACGCCGGAGCCGGCCAGTTCATCGCCCTGCTCGACCACATACGGATACGGGATATTTTGCTGGCTGACGCCGACTTCCACGGTCACGGTGAAGTCATGCATCAACGGCACAAGTTGTTCGAGCAGGTATTTGCGGAACGCCGCCGGGTGGGTGACGGTGACGCTATAAGTGCCCGGCAATTGCACCTTGGCGTAAGCGCGGGTGGTCTGTGGGACTTCGCCCTGGCAATGGTAGGTCAGACGCAGTTCGGGATAACGAAACAGAGCACGCTGCGCAGCGTCGGGTTCGACGCGATCCTTGAGGTAACGCTTGAGCGCCGAGTTCAGCGCAGAGGTGGCCCGCTCGTGCAACTCGGCCAGACGATCCACGGCTTGTTCGGCGGTTTGAACGACAATAAACGCTTCGGTCACGATCAGCTTCCTGTGTTCTGACTTGCAGAGCTTCATCTTGCCTGCATCGTGGCGTCACGGGAACAGTGGCGTTGTGGGTGTACCCAAATCTTTCAGACAAAGCGAACCCCTGTGGGAGCTGGCTTGCCAGCGATGAGGCCGGCACATCCAACATCAATGTTGACTGACCTGCCGCCATCGCTGGCAAG
>NZ_AKJR01000351.1:0-3445 GCF_000282235.1 Pseudomonas sp. GM24
GTCGATTATGGATTCACCCAAGCACGTTCAGGTCGGCGTACATCGTCAATATCCCCCGATCGGCCCCCTCTCCCTCCGGGAGAGGGCTGGGGTGAGGGTAACGGGCTGGACTCATATCGACGAGCCAGTCAGCATGACCCAAAAAACGGACCCCCCCTATGCGACGACTCCCCTCACTGGCCGCCCTGCGCACCTTCGAATGCGCCGCTCGCCACGCGCATTTCGGCCGTGCAGCCGCCGAACTGTGCGTCACCGACAGCGCCGTCAGCCATCAGATCCGCCAGCTCGAAGAACAACTCGGCGTCTCACTCTTCATCCGCGAAGGCCGACAAATCCGCCCGACCATCGCCGCCGGGCGGCTGATGCAAAGCCTGCAACAAGCCTTCGAACTGATCGGCGATGCCTGCGATGAATTGCGCGATCCGTCGTCGCTGGCCGTGCTCAGACTGGCCGTAACCGCCGAACTCGCGCAGAAATGGTTGATGAGTCGCCTCACTGATTTCTACGCGCGTTATCCGCACATCACCTTGCACCTCTACGAACAACCGATCGACGCCACGGCGCCCGGCGAAGACATCGACCTGGCGATCACCTATGGCACCGGCCCGGTGGACAGCAGCGCCTACTTCGTGCGGCCGCTGCCAGCCTTGCAGTTCTTCCCGGTGTGCAGCCCCGGCCTGTTCAACCAGGGCAGCTTGAAAACCCCGAAGGATCTGGCCCGTCACTGCCTGCTGCACGACGATCAGGACGGCAAGACCTGGACCGCGTGGCTGACCAGCCACGCCGGTGATCTACGTCCGCAGCGTCAGTTGTATTTCGCCCACGCTGGTTTGGCGTTGGAAGCGGCGGCGCAAGGGCAGGGCGTGGCCATGGGCGATAACCTCACCGCGCAGGAGGATTTACAGAGTGGTCGCCTCGTGCGGCCCTTCGCCTCCAGCATGACTGCCCTCGGCCAATATGCGTTGGTCTGTGAACGGCTGCGGCTGGAGCGCCCGGCGGTGGCGCAGATGCTCGAATGGTTCAACGATCAACTGGCCGATTGATGAGTTGAATTCAACTGTTCCGCAATAATCATCGTTGGCGGGCGTACTGCGTGCGCCCTTAGCCTGTGGTCATTCCCATCGCGAAGACGAGGTTTGACCATGGCACGTTTGCTCGACTCCACCCCCAAACAGGACGGCTTCCGTCTGCCCGGCGAATTCGAAACCAAGTCCGGCTGCTGGCTCGGCTGGCCGGAGCGCACCGATGTCTGGCGCAACGGCGCGAAACCGGCGCAGAAAGTCTGGGTGCAGATCGTCACCGCCATCTCCCACAGCGAACCGGTCACCGTCTGCGCATCGGCCGCGCAGTTCGCCACGGCGCGTCGGCAGTTGCCGCCGCAAGTGCGCGTGGTCGAGATGACCTGCAACGACACCTGGTTTCGCGACAGCGGCCCATGCTTTGTGGTCAACGATCAGAGCGGTGAAGTGCGCGGCGTCGACTTCGAATTCAACGCCTATGGCGGTCTTGACGGCGGCCTGTATTACCCGTGGGACAAGGATGATCAGATCGCCAGCAAGATCCTCGAGATCGAGCGCTTCGACCGCTACCGAGCGCCGCTGATTGCCGAGCTGGGCGGCATCCAGAGCGACGGTCAGGGCAGCATCCTCACCACCGAACAATGCCTGCTCAACCGCAATCGCAACCAGCATCTGGGCAAGGACGAAGTCACCCGACGCCTGACTGATAACCTCGGTGCCGAGCAAGTGATCTGGCTGCCACGCGGCTGCAAGTTCGACGAAACCGATGGCCATGTCGATGACCTCGCCTGCTTTGTGCGTCCCGGTGAAGTGGTGTTGCAATGGACCGACAACCGCGACGATCCGCAGTGGGAAATTTATCAAGAAGCCTACGACATCCTGCGCAGCATCCGCGACAGCCGTGGCCGCGAGTTGATCGTGCACAAGCTGCCGCAACCGGACGTGCTCGAGTGGACCGCCGAAGAAGCCGACGGCCTCGATCAGCAGGACAGCACCCACACTCGTCAGGCCGGCACGAAAATCTGCGCGTCGTACATCAACTACTACGCCGGCAACAGCTCGATCGTGGTGCCGCTGTTTGGTGATCGTAACGACAAGGTTGCCATGGCGACGCTGGCCGAACTGTTCCCGCAGCACAAGATTGTCGGCATCGAGAACTCCCGGGAAATCCTTCTCGGCGGCGGCAACGTCGCGTGCATCACCATGCCGCAATACGCCGGCCTGAAAAAAGGAGCCTGACCATGCGCCTGCACAAACTGACTCAAGCCTTGATGCTGGTGCTCGCCCCCTTGTGTGTGCAGGCTGCCGACACCGCCAAACCGGTAGTAAATCTGTACATCTGGGGCGAGTACCTGGCGCCGGATACCCTGAAGAATTTCGAGGCGCAGACTGGCATTCATGTGGTCGCCGATCACTTTGATTCGCTGGAAACCGTCGAGACCAAACTGCTTACCGGGCGCAGCGGTTACGACTTGGTGTTGACCGCCGGACAGCACCTGTCGCGGGCCATCGAGAGCGGCGCGATCCAGCCGTTGGACCAGGCCCGGGTGCCGCACTTCGCCGGGGTTGGTGAAGAGTTTCGCCAGCACATGGCGGTGTTCGATCCGGGCAATCGCTATGCCGGGATTTACGCCTGGGGCACCACTGGCTTCGGCTATCAGGAGGAGGCGATAAAACAGCGGTTACCCGAGGCGCCGACGGACAGTTGGGCGATGTTGTTCGATCCGGCGGTGGTTTCGAAATTCGCCGATTGCGGGGTCAGTCTGCTCAACGATCCCAACGAAGTGTTCGCCGCTGTCATGAAGTACATGGGGCTGGACATCAACCGGCAGAACCTCGATGACTTGAAACTCGCCGAGCAGCAACTGGCGAAGATCCGGCCGTATATCCGCTATTTCGACAATGATCTGAATATCAGCGATCTGGCCAATGGCAATACCTGCGTGGCGATGTCGTGGAACGGCAATGTCGCCATTGCGGCGGGGCAGGCGGAGGCGGCGAAGAAGCCGTTCACATTGAGTTACCGGATTCCGAAAGAGGGCACGTTGATCTGGTTCGATGCCATGGTCGTGCCCAAGGACGCGCCGCATCCCCAGGCCGGGTTGGCGCTGATGGATTATCTGATGACGCCGGAAGTGATTGCGCCGATCACCGACACCATTCACTACGCCAATGCGATCACGGCGGCGGATGGTTTGGTGGACGCGTCGATTCGTAATGATCCGGGGACGTATCCGTCCGCGCAGGTCAGGGCTTCGCTGTACAGCAAGAATGACAATGGCAAGGCGTTCAATCGGGCTTTGATCCGGGCGTTCAGCCGGTTGAAATCCGGGCTTTGAAAAGCGGGCCCTCACCCCAGCCCTCTCCCGGAGGGAGAGGGAGCCGACCGAGGTGTCTTGCGTTATACATCGACCTGAAAGACCGAG
>NZ_AKJR01000352.1:0-3886 GCF_000282235.1 Pseudomonas sp. GM24
AATGCCTCAAAGGACGCTCTGCGTCTGCTCTTGGGACGCAGAGCGTCCCGGGCCGCACTCCCACGCAGAGCGTGGGAACGATCATGGTGGGGGGCTTAAATCAATGTTTCGATCCGCAGCGAGTTAGTCGACCCCGGCTGGCCGAACGGCACGCCGGCAGTGATCAGCAGCGTGTCGCCACGCTCGGCCATGCCTTGGGCCTGGGCGATTTCCAGCGCGGTTGAGCAAACCTCATCGACCTGACGCAGACGATCGTTGACCACCGAATGAATCCCCCACGCCACGCTCAAACGCCGTGCGGTTTGCAGGTTCGGCGTCAGGTTGAGGATCGGCGCTTTCGGCCGTTCCCGCGCTGCACGCAGACTCGAGGTGCCCGATTCGCTGTAGTTGACCAGCACCGCCACCGGCAGCACGTTGCTGATGCGCCGGATCGCGCAGCTGATCGCATCGGAAACGGTCGCTTCAGCTTTCGGCCGGCTAACGTCGAGTTGAGTCTGATAGTCCGGGCCGTTTTCCACTTGGCGAATGATTTTGCTCATCATCTGCACAGCTTCCAGTGGGTATTCGCCGGACGCGGTTTCCGCCGACAGCATTACCGCGTCAGCGCCTTCGGCCACGGCGTTGGCAACGTCCGTTACCTCGGCGCGGGTCGGAGCAGGGGAGAAGCGCATCGATTCCAGCATTTGCGTCGCCACCACCACCGGTTTGCCCAGTTCGCGGCAAGTGGTGATGATGTTTTTCTGAATCTGCGGCACGCTTTCCGCCGGCACTTCAACGCCGAGGTCACCGCGAGCGACCATGATCGCGTCGCTCAGCTCAGCGATTTCACGCAGTTGTTCAACCGCCGACGGCTTCTCGATTTTTGCCATCAGAAAGGCTTTGTCGCCGATCAGCGCGCGGGCTTCGACGATGTCTTGCGGACGCTGCACAAACGACAGCGCGACCCAATCCACGCCGAGTTCCAGACCGAAGCTCAAATCGCGACGATCTTTGGCGGTCAGCGGGCTGAGGTCGAGCACCGCTTGTGGCACGTTGACGCCTTTGCGGTCCGACAACTCGCCGCCGTTGAGCACGGTGGTGTCGATCGCGTCGGCGTATTTGGTGACCACACGCAGACGCAGTTTGCCGTCGTCGAGCAGCAGGTCCATTCCCGCTTCCAGCGCTTCGATGATTTCCGGATGCGGCAGATTCACCCGGCGCTCATCGCCCGGTGTTGCGTCCAGATCAAGACGGAACGCCTGACCACGATGCAACTGCACCTTGCCATCAGCGAACTTGCCGACGCGTAGTTTCGGCCCCTGCAAGTCCATCAGAATGCCCAGCGGATAGTTGAGCTGGCGCTCGACTTCGCGGATCCACTGATAGCGCTTGGCGTGGTCGGCGTGATCACCGTGGCTGAAGTTCAGGCGGAAGATGTTGACCCCGGCTTCGACCAGTTCACGGATGTCTTCGATGCCATCGACAGCAGGCCCGAGGGTGGCGAGGATTTTGACCTTTTTATCAGGCGTCATGATTTGCAGCTCTCAAGGATCAGAATGGCGCGGAAGTCGTTGACGTTGGTGCGGGTCGGCTCGGTGACGATCAGCGCATCGAGCGCCGCGAAATAGCCGTAGCCGTTGTTGTTATCCAGCTCGTCGCTGGCGCTCAAACCGAGGGCGGCGGCGCGGGCGTAGCTGTCCGGGGTCATGATCGCGCCGGCGTTGTCTTCCGAGCCGTCGATGCCGTCGGTGTCACCGGCCAGCGCATAGACGCCGGGCTGGCCCTTGAGGCTGTCGGTGAGGCTGAGGAGAAATTCGGCGTTGCGTCCGCCACGGCCATTGCCGCGCACGGTCACGGTGGTTTCGCCGCCGGAGAGAATCACGCACGGTGCTGCCAATGGTTGACCGTGATGGATGATCTGGCGGGCGATGCCGGCATGGACTTTCGCCACTTCGCGCGACTCACCTTCGAGGTCGCCGAGGATCAGCGTGCTGAAACCGGCCTGACGGCATTTCACCGCCGCCGCATCCAGCGATTGCTGAGGACGGGCAATCAACTGGAAGTGGCTGCGCGCCAGGCTCGGATCCCCGGGTTTGACGGTTTCCGCTTCAGGGCTTTGCAGCCAGTTGCGCACGGAAGCGGGGATCTCGATGCCGTAGCGTTTGATGATCGCCAGCGCTTCAGCGGAAGTGCTTGGGTCGGCCACGGTCGGGCCGGAAGCGATGACCGTGGCGAGGTCGCCCGGTACATCGGAAATCGCGTAGGTATAAACAGTGGCAGGCCAGCAAGCCTTGCCCAGACGCCCACCCTTGATCGCCGAGAGGTGCTTGCGCACGCAGTTCATCTCGCCGATGGTCGCGCCGGATTTGAGCAGGGCTTTGTTGATCGACTGCTTGTCGGCGAGGGTGATGCCTGCGGCCGGCAACGCCAGCAGGGCAGAGCCACCTCCGGAGAGCAGGAAGATCACGCGGTCGTCTTCAGTCAGGTTGCTGACCAGTTCGAGCACGCGTTTGGCTACGGCCAGGCCGGCAGCGTCCGGTACCGGATGCGCGGCTTCGACCACTTCGATTTTTTCGCAGGGGGCGCCGTGACCGTAACGGGTCACAACCAGGCCAGATACTTCACCTTCCCAGCAGCGCTCGACCACTTGCGCCATCGCGGCGGCGGCTTTGCCGGCGCCGATGACGATCACCCGGCCGCTGCGATCTGCAGGCAGATGGGCTTCGAGGACCTGGTTCGGATGGGCCGCGTCGATGGCTGTGGCAAACAGCTCGCGCAGCAGTTGTTGCGGATCGACCGACATGGCGGGCTCCCAATCTTATTGTTCTTGGTTTAGTGCTGATGATCGTTCCCACGCTCTGCGTGGGAATGCCTCAATGGACGCTCTGCGTCCACTTCGGCAGGGACGCGGAGCGTCCCGGGCTGCATTCCCACGCAGAGCGTGGGAACGAGCGACGGGGCAGGGCTTATTTGTTATCGCGAATCGAGAAGTTGGCCATGTGTTCCAGACCTTTGATCAGCGCCGAGTGGTCCCAGTTGCTGCCACCGATCGCTGCGCAGGTGCTGAACACTTGCTGGGCGTTGGCGGTGTTCGGCAGGTTGATGTTCAGTTCCTTGGCGCCTTGCAGGGCCAGGTTCAGGTCCTTCTGGTGCAGGCTGATGCGGAAGCCTGGATCGAAAGTGCCTTTGATCATGCGCTCGCCGTGCACTTCGAGGATCTTCGAAGAGGCGAAACCGCCCATCAGTGCTTCACGCACCTTGGCTGGATCAGCACCGTTTTTCGAAGCGAACAGCAGGGCTTCAGCAACGGCCTGAATGTTCAGGGCGACGATGATCTGGTTCGCCACTTTGGCGGTTTGACCGTCGCCGTTGCCACCGACCAGGGTGATGTTCTTGCCCATGGCCTGGAACAGCGGCAGTGCGCGTTCGAAAGCATCGGCATCGCCACCGATCATGATGCTCAGGGTCGCGGCTTTGGCGCCGACTTCACCACCGGAAACCGGTGCGTCGAGGTACTGCGCACCTTTCTCGTTGATCTTCGCCGCGAAAGCCTTTGTGGCGGTTGGCGAGATCGAACTCATGTCGATAACGATTTTGCCTTTGCTCAGGCCAGCGGCAACGCCGTCGGCGCGGAACAGTACGTCGTCGACCTGTGGGGTATCCGGGACCATGACGATGATGAATTCAGCTTCCTGCGCGACTTCGCGCGGGTTCGCCAGGGCGACGGCGCCAGCGGCGACCAGGTCGGCCGGGGCGGCGTCGTGGTGCGCCGACAGGAACAGGCTGTGACCGGCTTTCTGCAGGTTCGAAGCCATTGGGTGGCCCATGATGCCGGTGCCGATAAATCCGATTTTAGCCATGAGAAAATCCTCTTGTTTTTATAAACAGCCGTAGGAGCTGCCGAAGG
>NZ_AKJR01000353.1:0-5913 GCF_000282235.1 Pseudomonas sp. GM24
CTCGCGATGAGGTCCTGACAGCCGCCCAATCTCTACCTGCATACACCCAAGCCAATTGTGGGAGCTGGCTTGCCAGCGATGGCGGGCTGACTGCCGACCAGTTTCTAGCTGATTACCCGTAGTCCGCTCTACCTCAGCCACTTCCTACATCTTTTTCAGAAACCTCCGATATTGAGCCTTGGTGCCTCGGATGCTGTACTCCAGCCTCTGCTTCCAGCGTTCCTGAGTTTGTCTTGATGAAAAAGCCGCCAGCATTGAAAGGCAGAACCGACCCCGTTTTCGACTTGTTGGTGCGCCCGCCCCACAAGCATCGTCTGGAGGATTATCTTGCGCTGCTCAAGCCGCTCGATGATCAAGGTCGTTATCTGCCATTTGAAGCGTTGCGTTATCGCTGGGCGCCAGGGCTGGATGCCAAGCTCTGTTGGGCCTTGGTCAAGAAGGCACGGGCTGCCCAGCACATTAACCTTCTGCCACTGGGCGAGCCTGTGCAGTGGGGGAAGTATCTGTTGACGCCGCTGGCGCAGAAGACCATCTCCATCGTCGATCGACAGGCCAGTACGGCTGCGCTGGAGTACATGACCAGCCAGATTGGCGAACGGGCGCATTTCAGTTATCTGCTCAATGATCTTATCGAAGATGAAGCGATTGCCAGTAGCCAGTTGGAAGGCGCTGCGACGACTACGCGTGTGGCCAAGGACATGCTCAAGCAGCAGCGCCAGCCCCGCACTCCGGATGAACGCATGGTGATGGGTAATTACCGGATGATGAATTTTGCCTGGGAGAGACGTTACGAACCCTTGAGCGTGGATTTGATTGCGGCGATTCATCGGGTGGGGGTCGAGGGTATCGATGACGAGCAGTATTCCCCTGGGGTGTTCAGGACCAATGACGAGGTGGTTGTCCAGGACGGGGCGGGCAATACGGTGCACCGGCCGCCACCTGCAGCAGGATTGGTGTCGCGGCTTGAGCGACTGTCGCACTGGATCAACCTGCCCGAAGGCTCACCGCAAGAGACGAGCTACCTGCATCCACTGATCAAGGCGATCACACTGCATTTTGCCTTGGGCTACGAACATCCCTTTCGCGACGGCAACGGGCGGGTCGCCAGGGCGTTGTTTTACTGGTTCATGTTCAAGAACGAATTTGCGGCGTTTCGCTACATTGCGATCAGTTTGTTACTGCGTAATGCGCCGGTGAAATATGGACGTTCATACCTGCATACCGAGGCGGATGAGCTGGATCTGACTTATTTCATCGAGTTCCAGTGTTCGGTGATCCAGCGTGCGGTGCTCGGGTTTTCCGATGTTTACCGCAAGAGCGTGGCCTACACCGAAGAGTTCGAGCGCTGGCTGACGAATTCTGGCTACTTCGATCAGATGACGGAAATACAGCGCGCGGTGTATCAGGCGGCAAAAAGCGGGGAGGCTAAGGAGTTCACGGCAGGCAATTTGGCGGAAAATTTTGGTTGCTCGTATAACGAGGCGACTTCGGTTCTGGAGGGGCTGGACCAATTGCAGCTTTTGGAGAGAAGGAAGATGGGGCGGGAGTGGGTGTTCTTTTTACGTAGTCCTTTACGTGGAGGGAAGCACGGGAGCGAATTGATTCGCCCCCGCGTCGTGGCTGTTTAGAGTGTGCCGAACACCTTCTTCGCCAGACTGGTCGCCGCAGCGGCCGGGTTCTGGCGGATGGTTTCTTCCTGTTTGCCGATCATCTCGAACAGGCCATTCAGCGCTTGTTCGGTGACGTAGTTTTCAACGTTGGCGCTCTTCGCATCGACAACGCCAAACGCAGCAGCCTGACCAGCGAACGAGTTGTACTTCTGCGCTACGCCAACCTTGTCGGTCGCCTGTTTGACGATCGGCAGGAACTTGGCGCGGATCTGTTCGCGGCTGGATTTGTCGAGGTATTGCGTGGCCGAATCCTTGCCGCCGCTGAGGATGCCTTTGGCGTCTGCCACGCTCATTTTCTTCACGGCGTCGACGAGGATTGGCTGGGCCTGAGTCACAGCGGATTCGGCAGCCTTGTTCATCGCGGTTTCCAGTTCTTCAACCTGGGCGCCCATGCCGAAGGCTTTCATCTTGCTCGCGGCTTTGCCGAGTTTGCCCGGCAGTTCGATCTTCACGTCGGGGTTGTTGCTGAAACCGCCGGGTGTGCCCAGTTGTTTGACGGCGATTTGTGCGCCTTGGGTCAGAGCATCCTTGAGACCGCCGGTGGCGTCTTTTTGCGACAGGTCACTGAGCGACAGCGCCAGCGCGCTGGCGGAGATCATCAGGCCTGCGCACAGGCCGGCGAAGCGAAGGGTAGGGCGGAGCATGGCGGCTTCCTTGTTGCGGAAAAGGGCTGCGGAAAATGAATTAACGAACGGCGTCGACGCGGATTTTCAGCGGCTGCGGGTCGTTACCGCCGAGTTGCACGGCATGGTTTTCGGTGGTGATGAACATCAGCTCACCATTGACTTCGATGCGCGCGCTGACCGAATAGCGATGGCCGGGTTTGACCTGCGCCGGGTCGTAGCTCAGGTGGAAAGGCAGCGGCACCTGGCCTTTGACCTGGCCTTTTTGCTCGTCCAATACGACGGCTGGCGCGTCGGCCAATGAAACGTCTTGCAGGCTGACGCTAAGGGTCGCGCTCGGTGGCAGAGCGATGCGCTGCAGGTAGAACACTTCACCGTCGAGGCCGACTTTGCCAGCGGGGGTGGTCGATTGGCAGGCGCTCAGCAGTGTGGCAGCGGCGAGCAGGGTGAGTTTTTGCATCGGAAGTTCTCCTTTTCATTGTGGGAGCGAGCTTGCTCGCGAAGGCGGTTTAGCATTCAACATTTCAGTTGTCTGACACGCCGTCTTCGCGAGCAAGTCGAATCGTCGCACCGTCACTCCCACCAGGTTTGCATCAGGTCTCGGGTTGGGCGACGACCTGATCTGCTGCGTCTTCACTGCGATGCAGCGCGACTTGACGGATCGACAAACGAATCTCCGCCGGCAACACGCGTTTGGCCGCACCTTCGGCGAGTTCGCCGAGCAGTTCGTGGTAACTCAGTTTGCCGGCCTCGTCGCGACGCAGCACGTCGAGGTCGAGCAGGGTCTGGATGAAGTGGCGGAACAGGCTCTTGTCGAAGAACTCCGGGGCGTTGAGGCCGTGGAGGATCGACAGGCGCTGGGCCATGACCGTGCAGAGGTCTTCCAGCTCTTCGGCGCTGATACTGTTCTGGCCGCTGTTGAGCAGCAACGACACGGTCATGTAGAAGCGCTGCAAGGTCTGGGCGATGCTCTTCGACAGCAGCGTCAGCAGGACGAAATGTCGCGAACTTGGCGCCGGACGCAGGTACACATCTTTCTCGAAACGCAGCAGGCCTTGCTCGACGAACGCTTCCAGCCACTGATCGACCACACCGTCCAGTTCGTCCAGCGTCCAGCGAATGAACAGTTCCGATTGCAGGTACGGATACAGCGCGCGGGTGTAGCGCAGGATCTGCTCGCGGCTCATGCGCGAGGTGCTCTGGAAGAAGCTCGCCAGCAGCGCCGGCAGCGCGAAGATGTGCAGCACGTTGTTGCGGTAGTAGGTCATCAGGACGGCGTTCTGCTCGTCCAGATAGAGAATCTTGCCCAGCGCATCGTTCTGCTCGGCGAGCAGGTCCATGTCCTTCACATGCTCGATCAGCGCGCGGCCATCACCTTCCGGCAAGGTGGTGTGCGGCGAGTATGGGACTTTGCGCAGCAGCGCCAGATACAGATCCAGCACTCGCGCCATGGCGCGATCATCCAGCGCCAGGCGCGTAGTCGACAGCAGCGCCAGCGCCACCAGATTGACCGGGTTGATCGCCGCCGCTTCGTTCAAATGCTGTGCGACTTTTTCGCCGAGGCGATTGGTGGTTTCGTTGAGCCACGCCGGCTTGTACTGCGGCCCGAGTTCCTGCTGGCGCCAGTCCGGTTGCTCGGCGTCGAGGAATTCTGCGAGTTTGATCGGCTCACCGAAGTTCACCGCGACCTGACCGAAACGCTGCTTGAGCGCGCCGATGACTTTGAAAATGTCGAAGATCGATTCTTTTTTCTTGCTTGCCCCGCGCAATTCGCCGAGGTAAGTGCGACCTTCCAGCACGCGCTCATAACCGATGTACACCGGCACAAACACGATCGGCATCCGCGACGAACGCAGGAAGCTGCGCATCGTAATCGCGAGCATCCCGGTTTTCGGTTGCAACATGCGCCCGGTGCGCGAGCGGCCGCCCTCGACGAAGTACTCGACCGGGAAGCCTTTGGTGAACAGCGTGTGCAGGTATTCGTTGAACACCGAGGTGTACAGCGGATTGCCCTTGAACGTGCGGCGCATGAAGAACGCGCCGCCACGGCGCAGCAGGCTGCCGATCACCGGCATGTTCAAGTTGATCCCGGCGGCGATGTGCGGCGGGGTCAGGCCGTTGCGGAACAGCAGGTAGGAGAGCAGCAGGTAGTCGATGTGGCTGCGGTGGCACGGCACGTAGATCACTTCGTGACCCTGGGCGACCTTCTGCACGCCTTCGATGTGGTTGACCTTGATGCCGTCGTAGATCTTGTTCCAGAACCAGCTCAGCACCACTTCGAGGAAACGGATCGCGGTGTAGGTGTAGTCCGAGGCGATCTCGTTGCCGTAGCGCAAGGCCTGGGCCTTGGCTTTCTCCGGGGAGATGTTTTCGCGCTCGGCTTCGTCGAGGATCGCTTGCTTGACCAATGGCTGGTTGAGCAGACCTTTGACCAGGTTACGGCGGTGGGAAATGTCCGGGCCGATGACCGCTGCTTTCAGGTTGCGGAAGTGCACACGCAGAATGCGCTGGGCCATGCGCACGGTGCGTTCGTGGCCCTTGTTGTGCTCGATCAATTCGCGCAGATGGATCGGCGCGGAGAACTGCACGCGGGTCTTGCGGCCGAGGACGATGATGCTCAGCAGTCGACGCAGGCGCCCGGTGACGGCCCAGCTGTCGGCGAACAATAGCTTCCACGGACTGTTTTCGCTGTCCGGCGACTGACCCCAGAACACGCTGACCGGGATGATCTGCGCGTCTTCGGCAGCGTTCTGGGTGAGGGCGCTGACCAGACGGGTCAGGGTCGGCGGCGCACCGCGTTTGTCCTGGCGACCAAGCCAGTCTGGGTCCGGTGTCAGGTAGAAAAACGCCGCCGGTTCGATCAGCGAACCCACCGACACCGGCAGTACCGGACGCGGCAGACCGGCCTTGGTGCACTCGGTGTCGAGCACGGCCAGATCGGTCAGCGAAGGGTTTTGCAGGACGTAGAACACCGGACGACTGCGGTCGAGGTTGAGGGTGAACGACGACTGGTTGATCGTCTCCGAGCGAACCCAGAGGTACAACAGTCGGCGCAGGGTGCCAAACACAAGACGGCGGAACGGGGAACGGGTCATACGGCTTCTGCGTGAGTGAATAAAACCGAGCGGTTGCTCGGGAGGTCGACAGTTTGCCGTATTCACCGAAAATCGGCAAAAAAGCGGCGAAGTAATCTCCTGTTGAGAGTTTTCCCACCTGTCATATACTCGGCGGTCTGTCGCCGGGGCCCTCTTATGGACGTCGGACGCAGGCTGACGTTCCGCAAAGGCTTTCCTGCGAAAAGCCTGTTCAATAATAAGAAAGGAGTATGAACAGATGGCAACCCGTGAAACCGGCAACGTGAAGTGGTTCAACGACGCCAAAGGCTACGGCTTTATCCAGCGCGAAGACGGGGTGGACGTGTTCGTGCACTACCGCGCGATTCGCGGCGAAGGGCATCGGTCGCTGACTGAAGGCCAGCAGGTCGAATACGCGGTGATTACTGGCGAGAAGGGTTTGCAGGCTGAGGATGTTGTAGGCCTGTAACCTTGAAGATCAAAAGATCGCAGCCTTCGGCAGCTCCTACGGGTGTACACATGACCCTGTAGGAGCTGCCGAAGGCT
>NZ_AKJR01000354.1:95-3227 GCF_000282235.1 Pseudomonas sp. GM24
GAGGGCTGGGGTGAGGGTAAAGCGGCCACAAAAAAAGGCGACCTCAGTGGATCGCCTTTTTCACGCCTGCTTAAACCTTACTGCCCGCTATAAATCTGATCAAAAACCCCACCATCATTAAAGTGGGTCTTCTGCACCGTACGCCAGTCACCAAAGGTCTTCTCCACCGAGAGGAAATCAACTTTCGGGAAACGATCGGTGTACTTCGCCAACACCGCCGGATCACGCGGACGCAGGTAGTTTGCCGCCGCAATTTCCTGACCTTCCGGCGACCACAGGTACTTCAGGTACTCATCCGCCGCCGCGCGCGAACCTTTCTTGTCGACCACTTTATCGACCACCGATACCGGCGGCTCGGCCTCAGCCGAAACACTCGGGTAGACGACTTCAAACTGATCACGACCAAACTCGCGAGCAATCATTTCCGCTTCGTTTTCGAAGGTCACCAGCACGTCGCCGATCTGGTTGGTCATGAAGGTCGTGGTGGCGGCGCGGCCACCGGTGTCCAGTACCGGCGCTTGCTTGAACAGTTTGCCGACGAAGTCTTTGGCCTTGTTCTCATCGCCACCGTTCTTCAGCACATAACCCCAGGCCGACAGATAGGTGTAGCGGCCGTTACCCGAGGTTTTCGGGTTTGGCACGATCACTTGCACGCCGTCCTTGAGCAGATCCGGCCAGTCTTTCAGGGCTTTCGGGTTGCCTTTGCGCACAATGAACACCGTGGCCGAGGTGAACGGCGCGCTGTTGTTCGGCAGACGCGTGACCCAGTTCTCCGGCACCAGTTTGCCGTTGTCGGCGAGGGCGTTGATGTCGGTGGCCATGTTCATGGTGATGACGTCAGCCGGCAGGCCATCGATCACCGAGCGCGCTTGCTTGCTCGAACCGCCGAAGGACATCTGCACGGTGATGTTTTCGTTGTGCTCGGCCTGCCAGTGTTTCTGGAACGCAGTGTTGTAGTCCTTGTAGAAATCGCGCATCACGTCGTAGGAAACGTTGAGCAGCGTCGGGGCTGCCTGAGCGATGTTGGCCAAGGCCAGGCCGGCGGCGAGAAGTGAGGCGCCAAAGAGTTTTTTCACTGCGCATTCCTTGTTATCTATTTATGTAGGAGCTGCCGAAGGCTCGGGCCGCGTTCGGACGATCTTTTGATCTTTTGATCTCATAAAAACAAGATCAAAAGATCGCAACCTGCGGCAGCTCCTACAGGGGGGTGATGTTCAATTGCCACTGACTATAACGGGGTGCGCATAGTCGTTTAAAGATTAAAAAGCTCTTTGCTTATTCCAGTTTCTTGAACAATGCATTGCCGCATCGCGAGCAAAACGCCGCACCATGTTCATGGCTGTTTTTCTTGCACACCGGGCAGTCGTGTTGCAACTGTTCGCCGCGCATGGCGTTGGCCAGTTCGGCGGTGAAAATCCCCGTCGGCACGGCGATGATCGAGTAACCGGTGATCATCACCAGCGACGAAATCACCTGGCCCAGCGGGGTCTTCGGTACGATGTCGCCGAAACCCACGGTGGTCAGCGTGACGATCGCCCAATAGATGCCTTTGGGAATGCTGGTGAAACCATGCTCCGGGCCTTCGATCACGTACATCAAGGTGCCGAACACCGTCACCAAGGTGCAGACGCTGACCAGAAACACAACGATTTTCTGCTTGCTGCCGCGCAGCGCCGACATCAGGTAATTGGCTTGCTTGAGGTACGGGCTGAGCTTGAGCACGCGGAAGATCCGCAGCATGCGGATGATCCGAATGATCAGCAGGTACTGCGCATCGCTGTAATACAGTGCGAGGATGCCGGGCACGATTGCCAGTAAATCCACCAGCCCGTAAAAGCTGAAGGCGTAGCGCAACGGCTTGGGCGAACAGTACAGGCGCAGGATGTACTCGCCGAGAAAGATGATCGTGAAGCCCCACTCGATGTAGGCCAGCACGTCGGCGTAGTTCTGGTGAATGCTGTCGATGCTGTCGAGCATCACGATCACCAGACTGGCGAGGATGATCAACAGCAGGATGCCGTCGAAGCGACGCCCGGCGCGGGTGTCGCTCTGGAAAATCATCACGTAAAGCCGTTCGCGCCAACTGTTGCTGCTGTCCATGGATAACGCCTGAATCGAAGATCAGCGCAGCCTAGGTTGATTCTCCCCATGAGCGCAAGGCGCACGCTCGACGATGGCTTTGCCAAGCATCTGGATGCCGGCGCGGATCAGCCAGCCGGCGAGGATGAACGGCGCGGTCAGGGTCGCAAGGCCAACCGCCGCAAACAACGGCGTAACCAGCAACGCGAGGACGATTCCGAGCAGCGGCAGCCACGGTTGTTGGCGCTGCGCGGAGAAGGCGAGGGCGGCGAGCACGGCGTTGTAGCTGCCGAGTCCTGACAGCGCAGCGCTGGTTTCGTGGTGCAGCAGGCTCGAACCGAGGCCGATCGCCGAGGCGAGCATTGCCCAGCAAAACGCCCGGCGATCAGCGATCAACAGACCTATGGCGATCAACGCGCCGGCCAGTGGATGACCGAGGAACATCACCTGACCCAGGCCACGCAGTTCAGCGGCGAGCAGGTTCAGTGTGTTCATTTCGACATGCGCGACAGGCGCCGACGGTTCGGCGAATAGCAGCAATACCCAGCTCATCGCCACGAACGGCGAGGTGTAGGCCGGTATGGATCGACTGCTGTACACATGTTTGAGCCATTGTTGCGTGACCATTGCGCTCAGGCCGCCAGCGGCGAGAATCAGCGGCGGCAGCAGCGGCGACCACGGGAAATACAGGCTCAGCAACAGACCGAGCAAGATGCCGTTGTAGCTGAACAGTCCAGCCTGGCGATCAGCCTTGGCGTAGTTGCGCCGTTGTGCGGTGAGCAAACCGGCGACGGCACCGAGCAGCGCACCGGCGAACAGCACAGGTGCGGTCAGCAGGATCGCCAACAGGCACAGCAGGCCGCACAGCGGGTGGCGCTGGAGGAATATTTGACTGAAACCGTTGAGCAAAGCCTCGGCCCAGTCGGGGCAGTGGGTGTTGAAATGATTGGCAGGCATGTTGAGAAAATCTGGGCAGCTGATCGTTCCCACGCTCTGCGTGGGAATGCCTCAAAGGACGCTCTGCGTCTGCTCTTGGGACGCAGAGCGTCCCGG
>NZ_AKJR01000355.1:0-1873 GCF_000282235.1 Pseudomonas sp. GM24
ACCGCTGCGCGGTTCATCGCGAGCAGGCTCACTCCTACAGTTGAAATGCGTACCCCTTGTAGGAGTGAGCCTGCTCGCGATGAGGCCCTCTAAAACACCCGAGAATCAGGCGAGTTCGGCGACTTTGGCCGCTTTCAGCTCCGCCTCGCGCGCCTGCGCGTCCGCCAGCCGATACAGCTCGATCGTGCCGTCCCAATGCTCGATCAGCGCCGTGCACGACTCCACCCAATCGCCGCAATTGAGGTAATCCACCTCCCCCACCTTGCGGATCTCGGCGTGGTGAATGTGCCCGCACACCACGCCATGCAACTCGCGCTTCACGCATTCATGGGCGATGGCTTCTTCAAAGTCGCTGATGAAACTCACCGCGGTTTTCACCTTGTGTTTCAGGTACGCCGACAGCGACCAGTAACCGTAGCCATAGCGCGCACGCCAATGGTTGAGCCAGCGATTGAGGGTAAGGGTGAATTCGTAGGCCGAGTCGCCGAGGAAGGCCAGCCAGCGGTGATAACGGGTGATGACATCGAACTGATCGCCGTGAATCACCAATAGATGCCGCCCGTCTGCGGTGACATGCACCGCCTCGTCAACCAACTGGATATTGCCCAGTATCAGCTTCGAATACCGACGCAGGAATTCGTCGTGGTTGCCGGTGACGTAGATCACCTCGGTGCCGCGCTTGCTCATGGTCAGCAAACGCCGGATCACGTTGGTATGCGCTTGCGGCCAGTACATGCCGCCGCGCAGTTTCCAGCCGTCAATGATGTCGCCGACCAAATAAATCTTGTCGGCATGGTAGCCCTTGAGAAATTGCGACAAGTGCTCGGCCTGGCAATCCCGCGTGCCCAAGTGCACGTCGGAGATCCACAGGGTGCGCACGCGTTGTTTGCGACTGGGTCTGGCGAGCTCGGCGCTGGTCATGGGCAACCCTCTGCGATGTTTTCGCCACTTTGCGCCTGCCCGGTTAATCGACCATGACAAGCGTGAGTCAGTCCTGTGACAACGCATCCGGTGTGCGCCGGTGTAGACTGGCGACCACTTCGGAGACAACCTGCCATGCGACCGATCCTCACCCTGCGTCAGTACACCCACGATTTGATCGTCCACAGCCACGACCACGCGCAATTGGTGTTCGGGCTGTCCGGTGCGCTGGATTTCGAGGTCGAGGGTTGTGGCAGTCAGGTGCGTCAGCAGAGTTTTGTAGTTATCCCTTCCGGCGCTCATCATGCCTGCGGCAGTCCCAATGGTAGCCGCTGTCTGGTACTGGATATCCCGGACGGCCAATGGCTGACGGATTCACTGGGCGAGCATGCCGACGCCAGCCATCGTCTGCTCGATCAACCGGCGCGCCTGTCGCTGGATTCGGGGCAAAGTCAGTTGGTCAGCTGGCTGGCAAACAGTCCGGTCAGCGATCCATTGATTGCCCAGCAAGGCGCGGTGTTGCTGCTGGCCAGCCTGAATCACGCGCAACCTGCGGAACACGCCATTCGCCGCCTGCCCTATGCCGCGCTGGATGCGCACATCGAGCAATACGCCGCGTATCCGCTGCAAGTCGCCGATCTGGCACGGGTGGCAGGATTGTCCAGCGCGCGTCTGCATGCGCGTTTCATGGCCGAATGCGGGCAGACGCCGATGGATTACATCCGCAGTCGGCGCCTGCATCTGGCCGTGCAAATGCTCCGCGACACAGCCCTGCCGATCGGCGAAGTTGCCAGTCGCGTCGGCTACAGCTCGCAGAGCGCTTTCTCGGCCGCCGTCTTACGCGAGTTCGGTTCGTCACCCGGCCAGCTTCGGCGCGATTCCTGCGACAAAAGACGATAGCCTGCCGACAGACTTACTGAGCTCGACACGCTTAAATGTAGGAGCTGCCGAA
>NZ_AKJR01000356.1:0-4853 GCF_000282235.1 Pseudomonas sp. GM24
GCTCCCACAGAGTTTGTGGTGTGTCGGAAATTTCAGCTTCGCCGCATATCCCTGTGGGAGCTGGCTTGCCAGCGATAGCAATCTGTCAGACACCGGTGTAGCCCACTGCCAGAAACCGAAACCACCCAACCAATAATTATCGATCTCCCCCGTAAGACCTTTCCCGCTGTTACCCGCCGCGTTCCACGTAACCGAATGTGTAACCGCCCGCCCCGGAGCGGGGCAAAGGGAAACGCATCGCCCCGTTTTAGAGCCTCGAAACCCCCGGTGAAAAATAAGACACAACGCTGCGCTTGCCGGATTAGAAGGGTTTGCGAATAATAGGCCCGCAATTTGCAGCATAGATCGGTTCACTGTCTTTCGCTCTTGCATGAAATTGCAGAGCTGTCAATGTGCCAAAGTCGCTTTCTCTGTGCATCTGTAATTAGTTGTCGCATTGAAGAAATATCGGCTTCGGGCCTGTCGTTAGAATGCCGATCACTCGCTCATCGTGGCTGACGTTGAAATCTCTGACGGTTTCAATGGGAAATTTCCCACCGATGCAGCAACCGATTTCCCGATTCACCCATTCGCATATTGGGCTGTCGCTCACTCTGCCGTTTTTGCCCTTTACCGATGGAGTCCCAAGATGAAGAAACTTGTGCTGCTTGGCGCCCTGGCACTGTCCGTGCTGTCGATGAACGCCTTCGCTGACGAAAAACCTCTGAAGATCGGTATCGAAGCGGCTTACCCTCCGTTCGCCTCGAAAGCACCGGATGGCAGCATCGTCGGTTTCGACTACGACATCGGCAACGCTCTGTGCGAGCAGATGCAGGTCAAGTGTGTGTGGGTCGAGCAAGAGTTCGACGGTCTGATCCCGGCACTGAAAGTGCGCAAGATCGACGCGATTCTGTCGTCGATGTCGATCACTGAAGATCGCAAGAAGTCGGTCGACTTCACCAACAAGTACTACAACACCCCGGCACGTCTGGTCATGAAGTCCGGTACTCAGGTCAGCGAAGGTCTGGCTGAGCTGAAGGGCAAGAACATCGGCGTACAACGTGGTTCGATCCACGAGCGTTTCGCCCGCGAAGTCCTGGCGCCACTGGGTGCCGAGATCAAGCCGTACGGCTCGCAGAACGAAATCTACCTCGACGTGGCCGCCGGTCGCCTCGACGGTACCGTGGCTGACGCCACCCTGCTGCAAGATGGCTTCCTCAACACCGACGCCGGCAAAGGCTTCGCGTTCGCAGGCCCGGCGTTCACCGACGTCAAATACTTCGGCGACGGCGTAGGCATCGCGGTACGTAAGGGCGACGCCCTGAAAGACAAGATCAACGCTGCCATCGCGGCCATCCGCGAAAACGGCAAATACAAAGCAATCCAGGACAAGTACTTCGCCTTCGATATCTACGGCAAGTAACACGTCTCTGCGACAAGTCCGAAATGGCGCAAGCAACAGGATCTCTGCGGTTTGCGCCATTTTTTCATCCCAACTTTCGAGGACCTGAATCATGTTGAAAGGCTACGGGGCTGTCATCCTCGATGGCGCATGGCTGACGCTTCAGCTCGCCTTGTCGTCCATGGCTCTGGCCATCGTTCTCGGGCTGATCGGTGTCGCGTTGCGCCTGTCGCCAGTGCGCTGGCTGGCCTGGCTGGGCGATCTGTATTCCACGGTGATCCGCGGGATTCCCGATCTGGTGCTGATCCTGCTGATCTTCTACGGCGGCCAGGATTTGCTCAACCGCGTCGCACCGATGCTCGGTTATGACGACTACATCGACCTGAATCCGCTGGCCGCCGGTATCGGCACCCTCGGTTTCATTTTCGGTGCGTACCTGTCGGAAACCTTCCGTGGCGCGTTCATGGCCATTCCCAAAGGTCAGGCCGAAGCCGGCATGGCGTACGGCATGAGCAGTTTTCAGGTGTTCTTCCGGGTGATGGTGCCGCAGATGATTCGCCTGGCGATTCCGGGCTTCACCAACAACTGGCTGGTTCTGACCAAGGCGACCGCGCTGATTTCCGTGGTCGGTCTGCAAGACATGATGTTCAAGGCCAAGCAGGCGGCAGATGCCACCCGTGAGCCTTTCACCTTCTTCCTCGCAGTGGCGGCGATGTACCTGGTGATCACCAGTGTTTCGTTGCTGATCCTGCGTCAACTTGAGAAGCGCTACTCGGTAGGCGTAAGGGCGGCTGATCTATGATCTTCGACTACAACGTCATTTGGGAGGCCATGCCGCTGTACCTCGGCGGCCTGCTGACCACCCTCAAACTGCTCGCGCTGTCGCTGTTTTTCGGTCTGCTCGCGGCCCTGCCGCTGGGGCTGATGCGCGTCTCGAAGAACCCGGTCGTCAACGGCGCCGCGTGGCTGTACACCTACGTGATCCGGGGCACGCCGATGCTGGTGCAACTGTTCCTGATCTACTACGGTCTGGCGCAGTTCGAAGCAGTACGCGAAAGCTTCTTGTGGCCGTGGCTGTCCAGCGCAACGTTCTGCGCGTGTCTGGCGTTTGCGGTCAACACCAGCGCCTACACCGCTGAGATCATCGCTGGCAGCCTCAAGGCTACGCCAAACGGTGAAATCGAAGCGGCCAAGGCCATGGGCATGTCGCGCTTCAAACTGTACAAGCGCATCCTGCTGCCATCGGCCCTGCGCCGGGCACTGCCGCAGTACAGCAACGAAGTGATCATGATGCTGCAGACCACCAGTCTGGCCTCCATCGTGACCTTGATCGACATCACTGGCGCGGCGCGTACCGTCAACGCGCAGTTCTACCTGCCGTTCGAGGCGTACATCACCGCTGGCGTGTTCTACCTGTGCCTGACGTTCATTCTGGTCAAGCTGTTCAAACTGGCCGAGCGTCGCTGGTTGAGCTACCTGGCCCCGCGGAAGCACTGATATGGAACGCATCGACCACGTATTGCCGTGGAGCCACCTGGGCAGCGAGCGCAAGATTTCGGTCTTTCGCTTTGGGCATGGCGAGCGCAAGGCCTACATTCAGGCCAGCCTCCATGCTGATGAATTGCCGGGCATGCGCACCGCTTGGGAGCTGAAAAAGCGCCTCGGCGAACTCGAAGCCAAAGGCTTGCTCAACGGTGTCATCGAGCTGGTGCCGGTCGCTAACCCGTTGGGTCTTGGTCAGTTGCTACAAGGCAATCACCAGGGCCGTTTCGAAGCGGGCAGCGGCAAGAATTTCAACCGTGATTTCGTCGAGCTCAGCGCGCCGGTTGCGGAAGCTTTGGCCGACAGCCTCGGTGATGATCCGCACGCCAATGTGCGTCTGATCCGTCAGGCCATGGCCGATCATCTGGCGGCATTGCCAGAGGCGAGCAGCCAGTTGCAAGGCATGCAGCGGGTGTTGCTCAGCCACGCTTGCACCGCTGATGTGGTGCTTGATTTGCACTGCGATGCTGAAGCCGCGCTGCACATGTACGCGCTGCCGCAGCACTGGCCGCAGTGGCGTTCGCTGGCGGCGCACCTGAATGTGAAGGTCGGATTGCTAGCGGAAGATTCCGGCGGCAGCTCGTTCGATGAAGCCTGTTCGTTGCCATGGTTGCGTCTGTCGCGGCAGTTCCCTGATGCGCAGATTCCGCTGGCGTGTCTGGCGACGACCATTGAGCTGGGCGGTCAGGCCGATACCGGTCGCGCCGAAGCGCAGGCGTATGCTGAAGGCATTCTTGCGTTCCTCGCCGAGCAAGGCCTGATCACCGGCGAGTGGCCGAACCCAGCACACGAAGCCTGTGAAGGCATGCCGTTCGAAGGCACCGAGTTGCTGTTCGCACCGCATCCGGGCGTCGTGAGTTTTCTGCGCAAGCCCGGCGAATGGGTCGAGGCCGGCGACGAGATTTTTGAAGTGATTGATCCTCTGTCCGATCGGGTCAGCACGGTATGTGCTGGTACCTCCGGGGTGCTGTTTGCCATTGAACGGCTGCGTTATGCCCAACCCGGTTTCTGGCTGGCCAAGGTGGCGGGGCGCGAAGCGCTGCGTCACGGGCGCTTGCTCAACGACTGACTGACTGTTTTTGTGAGAACCGACCGCATGTACAAACTTGAAGTCCAAGACCTGCATAAACGCTATGGCAGTCACGAAGTGCTCAAGGGCGTGTCCCTGAAAGCGGCAGCCGGCGATGTGATCAGCATCATCGGCTCCAGTGGCTCCGGCAAAAGTACTTTCCTGCGCTGCATCAACCTGCTCGAGCAGCCGCACGCGGGCAAGATTCTGCTCAACAACGAAGAGCTGAAACTGGTGGCGAACAAGGACGGCGCGCTGAAAGCCGCTGATCCGAAGCAGCTGCAACGCATGCGTTCGCGCCTGTCGATGGTGTTCCAGCATTTCAACCTGTGGTCGCACATGACCGCGATTGAAAACATCATGGAAGCGCCGGTTCACGTGCTCGGCGTACCCAAGTACGAAGCGCGCGAAAAAGCCGAGTACTACCTGAACAAGGTCGGCGTGGCCCATCGTAAAGATGCGTTCCCGGGGCACATGTCCGGTGGCGAGCAGCAGCGCGTGGCGATTGCCCGTGCGCTGGCGATGGAGCCAGAGGTGATGCTGTTCGACGAACCGACTTCGGCCCTCGACCCGGAACTGGTGGGCGACGTGCTGAAAGTCATGCAAGCGCTGGCGCAGGAAGGTCGCACCATGGTTGTGGTTACGCACGAAATGGGTTTTGCCCGTGAAGTGTCGAACCAGTTGGTGTTCCTGCACAAAGGTGTGGTGGAAGAGAGCGGCAACCCGCGCGAAGTGCTGGTGAATCCGCAATCGGAACGTTTGCAGCAATTCCTCTCGGGCAGCCTCAAGTAATCGCTGCCGTTATGCACCAAATCAGGTCATGCTTTGCGACCTGAAGGTTGGCTCCAATCCACTGTAGGA
>NZ_AKJR01000357.1:0-2026 GCF_000282235.1 Pseudomonas sp. GM24
GCGTCACGGGCTGCATTCCCACGCTGAGCGTGGGAACGATCAGACATCAAAAGATCGCAGCCTTCGGCAGCTCCTACAGGGGGAGTGTGCTTCTTGAGCTATCATTGCCGATTTCCCCCCTGAAAGACTTTACTGCCATGACTGCCCAAACCCTTCTCAACGCTCTCGAACACTGCGGTATGGTCGAAATCGACGGCCTGCATGCCTTCGAATTCGCCCTCGACGAAGATGACAACCTGCACATCGAATGCATCGATGGCCGAGCGGCCAAGCATTGGGAATTCACTCCGGCTCAGGTTGCAGCGGCAACATTTGATGACTCACTGCAAAGCTGGCTGATCGTCGGTTATTTCAATGAGACCAAAGCGATCGGCGAACACCGCCTGGTCTGCCATGGCGACGTAGTCAGCAGCAGCGATGATGAGGAAGAATCTGATGAAAATGCGTAAATTCTGGCCGCTGCTGATGGCCGGCAGCGTCGGCGCCATGGGGCTGTCCACGGCCTCTGCCGAGAACTTCCAGTTGCTGGTCGGCTCCTACACCGCCGGCACCAGCCAGGGCATCTATCGCATGAACTTCGACGGTGCCACCGGCCAGATCGCCGCCAAGCCGCTGCAAGTGGTCAAGAGCGAAAACCCGTCATGGCTGACCCTGTCCAAAGACCAGAAACGTCTGTTCGTGGTCAACGAAAACGGCCCGGGTCAGAAAGACCCGGTTGGCCGTGTCAGCAGCTATTCGATTGATCCGAAAACCCACGCCCTGAACCTGATCAGTCAAGTGCAGAGCCTGGGCAATGAGCCGACCCATTCGAGCCTCAGCGGTGACGCCAGCCACCTGTTCGTCAGCAACTATTCGGTGGTGGAAGACCCGGGCGGCACGCTGGCGGTATTGCCGGTCGGTGCCGACGGCAAACTCAAACCGGTGGTGCAGATGAGCGCGCACCCGGCCAGCCGGGTCAATCCTGAGCGCCAGGCCTCCAACCACGTGCACTCGACGGTTTCCTCGCCGGACGGTCGCTACGTGTTCTCCAACGACCTGGGTGCGGACAAAGTCTTCATCTACCAATTCGACCCGAAAGCCAACCCCGAACTGCCGTTGACCCCGGCGAAAACCGCCTCGGTCGCCTTGCCCGCCGGCAGCGGCCCACGTCATTTGCTGTTCAGCGCCGATGGCAAACACGCCTGGCTGACCATGGAAATGAGCGCACAGGTTGCGGTGTTCGACTACAACGACGGCGTGCTGACCCAGACGCAACTGGTCGATCTGGCCGCCGGCCAGCCGACCTCGGACAAAGCCGCTGCAGCGCTGCACGCCTCGGCGGATGGCAAGTTCCTCTACGTCAGCAACCGTGGCACCGCCAATCAACTGGTGGTGTTCGCGATTGATCCGGCAACCGGCCAGCTCAAAGAGCTGCAAAAACGTTCGGTGGAAGGTGATCACCCGCGCGAATTCAGCCTCGACCCTAGTGGCAAATTCCTGCTGATCGCCAACCAGAAAAGCAACGAAATTGTCGTTGTCGAGCGTGATGGCAAGACCGGTCTGCTCGGCAAAACCGTGCAGAAACTGCCGATGGACGCGCCGAGCGACGTCAAGTTCCTAGTGCGACAATAAGCCACAGGCCCCGGTTTGCGGGGCCTGTCTCTTTGTATTAATCGCGCTGATATCCGGTAATGCTACAAAGCATTTCAAGCGATCAACCCTCGAGCGTTAAGTTTGCTTCACGGCCCAACCGGGCAAGCAAGCCAACCGAACACGAGGGTTACCGCTATGAACTTCAATCTTTTCTCCGTGATTGCTGCTTCCGCCATCTCCGCCACCGTGGTGCTGCCAGCCAGTGCCAACGTTGAAATCAACAGCAAAAAATCCCACACCCAGAGCTACACCCAGAAATACCTGCAACAGAGCGCCAACTTCTACGCCGCCCTGGATCACAAAGCCCAACACTGAAATGACCGTTCTGCACAACTCCCTGTAGGAGCTGCCGAAGGCTGCGATCTTTTGATCTTGTTTGATCGTTCCCACGCTC
>NZ_AKJR01000358.1:0-3942 GCF_000282235.1 Pseudomonas sp. GM24
CAGCTCCTACAGTGGGATCTGTCAAACCCTGCGAATTGGGAAACATTTGCTTTCATATCATCTTTCGGGATTTGCCTCGCTCATCCGTCCTATAGAGATGCAGGCCGTTCGCGTAGGCAAAAGCCACGTCCGGTCTTTCCGGGTCCCCGTGCTGCGAAGCCCGTAGCCAGGCACCCTTTCACCGCTATCAAGACGCGCAATCATGTCGAAGAAATCCCGCTCCAAACTGTGGTTCCTCGTTCATAGCTGGCTGGCGTTACCGATCTGGTTCTTTGTCCTGATCGTCTGTGTCACCGGCACACTGGCGGTGGTCAGTCAGGAAATCGTCTGGCTGGCCAACCCGCAGATGCGCGCCAGCCAGCCTGCGGAGGATGCGCCGCTGCTCAGCTATGACCAGATCATGGCAGCGATCAAAAAAGCCGAACCGCAGACCCTCGTTGAAAGCATCAGTCGCCCCGATGAGTCACACTTCGCGCTCGACGTTGCGGTCAGTTATCCGGACGGTCGTTCGCAGACGGTCTACGTCAATCCTTACACCGGGGTGATCCAGGGCCCTGCGCCGACCTTCGATTTCAAAGCCTTCACCCGGGCCCTGCATGGCTGGTGGCTGGTGCCGTTCACCAATGGCTTCAGTTGGGGCTGGTATCTGGTGTCGTTCCTCGGCGTGCCGATGCTGGTCTCGTTGATCACCGGTCTGGTGGTCTACAAGCGCTTCTGGAAGGGTTTTCTGCGCCCGACCCTGCGCGTGCGCCACGGCGCACGGATTTTCTGGGGTGACTTCCATCGGCTGTGCGGTATCTGGTCGATCTGGTTCATTGCAGTGATTTCCATCACTGGCATCTGGTTTCTGATTCGGGCGATTCTGTTCGATAACCAGATCGCCATCTCCAGCGAGCCGATCATTCCGGCGATGTCCCGCGAAAGCGTGCCGATCTCTGCCGCCGGCACCCCGCCGCCACGGATCAGCCTGGACCGTGCCGTCGAGCTCGCGCAAGAGAAGATTCCGGGGCTGGAAGCCAGTTTCGTCAGCCTGCCGGGCAACGCCTACAGCCACATGAGCGTTGGCGGGCGCGGCTGGTATCCGCTGATGTTCCAGACCGCCACGCTCAATCCGTACAACGGCGACATCGCCGCTTCACGGTTGCTGTCCGATCGCTCGTCGCTGGAGTTCGTCACCGAGTCCATGCGACCACTGCACACCGGGGATTTCGGCGGCATCTGGATCAAGCTGATCTGGTTCTTCTTCGGTTTGATCCTGAGCATGATGATCCTCAGCGGCTTGTTGATCTGGACCAAACGCACCGCCCTGGCCACCGCCAATGCGTTGAAGCGCGAAGACAAGAAAAACCGCATCAAGGCACAACCGGCCATGAGCCGTGAAACCTCGGAGGCCAGCCTGTGAGCAAGTCCATCACCAAGGCCCAACCTTCTCGACTGGCGCGTTTCTGGCACAGATGGCGCTTCCACATCAATGTTCTGCTGCTGTTGATCCCGCTGGGTTTCATGCCCAAGTACTTCGCCGACGCCTCGCTGTTTCGCGGTGACAGCGGCTTGGGCCAGCACGAGATCGGCACTGTCCAGGTCGGGCCATGGAGCCTGCGCCTGGCCGAATTACGCAACGAAGCACCGGTGCTGACCGGTCCGGCCGGCTACATGAAAGACTTCAGCGCCGCGCTGTGCGATGCCTGTGTCGATCAGGTCAAGGCGACCTACCTGCGCATCGGCAAGCCACGCAGCCTGCGCGCCGCCGGCAGCATTTTCTTCGGCACGCCTTATCGCATGGGCACGCAAATGCCGATCCCGGAGAAGACCAGAGCCGACGCCGAACTGTGGATCACCATGGAAGGCTGGGACGGCAGCATGCACCAGGCTTCGATTCCCCTGAGTCAGGCCTCCCCCGCCACCTTCGCCTGGCTGAACAAACAAGGAGTCAAACCATGACTTGCTCTCAACGCCCTTCTCGCCTGCGCCTGAAGGCCGCGCTGCTAGTGCTCGGCGCCGGCTTCAGTGCCAGCGCTCTGGCGCATAACCCGATGTGCGAATGCAAAGCCATCGACGCCGAGCAGATCAAATGCACCGGTGGGTTCTCCGACGGCAGCGGCGCGCCGGGGGTGACCCTCGATGTGATCGGCTACGACGAAACCATTCTGGTGCCGGGCAAGCTCGGCAGTGACTCGACGCTGACCTTCAAGAAGCCTGGCGCCGAGTTCTACGTGCTGTTCGACGCAGGTCCAGGCCACGTTGTGGAAATCGACCAGGCGGATATCGAAGCCCCATGAGTACGCCAACCACACAAATCGTGCGTCCGGCCGGCGCCGGTCATGAAACCCTCAATGTGCTGCTGTTGTGCCTGTTGATTCTGGCAGTCGCCGGTTCCGTGGTCGCGTGGCGCGGGGTTTCCCATGAGCCGGAGCCGGTTGCGTCCAATCAACTCGACGCCCGTCGCGACCTCAGTGCTGCCGAGCAAGGCATCTACGCCGACCTGCGGGTGACCCTCGACGAAATCCGCCTGCTGCGCGAAGAACAGCAAGCCCTGCCGACGCCGCAGAATCTGGCCGACGAAGGCTTTGCCCCGTTTGCCCAGGATGCGAGTTCGGTCAGCCGTGGGGGTCATGCCTGGCAGTTGCTGACGAACACCGCGTATGTCGGTCAAAGCCAGAATCCGACTGTCGCTGGCTCGTTCGTCATGCTGCTGAGTACCGATGACAAGGCTGCGCCGGACATCTGGCTCAACCGTGATGCCGCCGCTCAAGCCCCGGCGCAACTGAATGCGGCGGCACTGTCCGCTGCTGGCTGGAAACAGATCGTCGCGCAATACGATGCCGGGGTTACCCGCGAACATCGCCATTGATTCCTCGCCCTACTCCGAGAGAAGACCGCTTGCCCATGTCTATTTCATCGCCTCGCCGTCCGTTGTTACGCCTGTTTTTAGTGGGCCTGTGTGCCTGCCTGCTGAGCCCGCTGGCCAGCGCCGATCAGGCCAAGCGCCTGCGCATCGGCATCACCCTGCACCCGTATTACAGCTACGTGGCGAACATCGTCGGCGACAAGGCCGAAGTGGTGCCGCTGATCCCGGCCGGTTTCAATCCGCACGCCTACGAGCCTCGGGCCGAGGACATCAAACGCATCAGCGGGCTGGATGTGATCGTGCTCAACGGTGTCGGTCATGACGACTTTGCCGACCGCATGATCGCCGCCAGCGAAACGCCGAACATCAAAACCATCGAAGCCAACGAAAACGTTCCGCTGCTGGCCGCCACCGGCGTTGCCGCGCGCGGCGCCGGCAAAGTGGTGAATCCGCACACGTTCCTGTCGATCAGCGCCTCCATCGCTCAGGTCAACAACATCGCCCGCGAACTGGGCAAACTCGATCCGGACAACGCCAAGACCTATACACAGAACGCCCGCGCCTACGGCAAGCGCCTGCGGCAGATGCGCGCCGACGCGCTGGCAAAACTGACTCAAGCGCCGAATGCCGAACTGCGCGTGGCCACGGTACACGCGGCTTACGACTATCTGTTGCGTGAGTTCGGCCTGGAAGTGACCGCCGTGGTCGAACCGGCCCACGGTATCGAACCGAGTCCAAGCCAGTTGAAGAAGACCATCGACCAGTTGCGTGAACTGGATGTGAAAGTGATCTTCTCGGAGATGGATTTCCCGTCCACTTACGTCGACACCATCCAGCGTGAGTCCGGGGTCAAGCTGTACCCGCTGTCGCACATTTCCTACGGTGAATACACCGCCGACAAATACGAAAAGGAAATGACCGGCAACCTCAATACCGTGGTGCGGGCGATTCAGGAGTCTGGCGCATGACTTCCAGAGAAAACCTTTCCCCCGAAAACACCGAGTCCCCTGTGGGAGCGAGTTTGCTCGCGAAGGCGCCGGATCAGCCGACATCTTTGTTGAATGACACACCGCTATCGCGAGCAGGCGAAGGCC
>NZ_AKJR01000359.1:0-2336 GCF_000282235.1 Pseudomonas sp. GM24
CGTAAGGGCGAAACCCTAATCGGCGAAACCCTAATCAGCCGTTACCGCAGCAACGGATATACACCCAATAAAAAACACACCAAAGTCCGATAACCGCCCACAAAAAATGCCCCGATCTCTCAACCGGGGCATTCAGCACAACATTACAAAACCATCAAACCATCAATGCGAAACCGCCCCACTCGCCCCCAACCCCGTCTGCGAACGCACAAACTGCGGGAAGAACAACGCCCGCTCATTGTCCGCAGCCGCCGACTTGTCAGTAATCGAGAAGAACCAGATCCCCACAAAGGCAATGATCATCGAGAACAACGCCGGATACTCGTAAGGGAAGATCGCCTTCTCATGATGCAGAATCTGCACCCAGATGGTCGGGCCAAGGATCATCAAGCCAACCGCACTCACCAGACCCAACCAGCCGCCAATCATCGCCCCACGAGTGGTCAGCTTCTTCCAGTACATCGAAAGCAACAGCACCGGGAAGTTACAGCTGGCAGCGATCGAGAACGCCAGGCCCACCATGAACGCAATGTTCTGACTTTCGAACAAGATGCCCAAGCCAATCGCCAGCACCGCCAAGGCAATGGTGGTGATCTTCGAGACACGAATCTCGTCCTTCTCGTTCGCCTTGCCCTTCTTGATCACACTGGCGTACAGGTCGTGAGAAACCGCCGAAGCACCGGCCAGGGTCAGGCCTGCCACTACCGCCAGAATGGTCGCGAACGCCACCGCCGAGATAAAGCCGAGGAAGATACTGCCGCCGACCGCATTGGCAAGGTGCACCGCCGCCATGTTGTTGCCGCCCAACAGCGCGCCAGCAGCATCTTTGAAGGCCGGGTTAGTGCTGACCAGCAGGATCGCGCCGAAGCCGATAATGAAGGTCAGGATGTAGAAGTAGCCAATGAAACCGGTTGCGTAGAGCACGCTCTTGCGGGCTTCTTTTGCGTCACTCACGGTGAAGAAGCGCATCAGAATGTGTGGCAGACCAGCCGTACCGAACATCAGCGCCAGACCCAGCGAGAACGCCGAAATCGGATCCTTGACCAGACCGCCCGGGCTCATGATCGCTTCGCCTTTGGCGTGAACCTTGATCGCTTCGGAGAACAGCGTGTTGAAGTCGAAGCCTACGTGCTTCATCACCATCAGCGCCATGAACGAGGCGCCGGACAGCAACAGCACAGCCTTGATGATCTGTACCCAAGTGGTCGCCAGCATGCCGCCGAACAGCACGTACATGCACATCAGCACACCCACCAGAATCACCGCGACGTGGTAGTCCAGACCGAACAACAGCTGAATCAGCTTGCCGGCACCGACCATTTGCGCGATCAGGTAGAACGCCACCACCACCAGCGAGCCGCAGGCAGACAGGGTGCGGATCTGGGTTTGCCCGAGGCGGTAGGACGCCACGTCGGCAAAGGTGTATTTACCCAGGTTACGCAGGCGCTCGGCGATCAGGAACAGAATGATCGGCCAGCCCACCAGGAAGCCGATCGAGTAGATCAGGCCATCGTAGCCGGAGGTGAACACCAGCGCGGAAATCCCCAGGAAGGACGCCGCCGACATGTAGTCACCGGCGATCGCCAGACCATTCTGGAAACCGGTGATCTTGCCGCCCGCCGCATAGTAGTCGGCCGCCGAATTGTTTTTCTTCGAGGCCCAGTAGGTGATGTATAAGGTCGCGCCAACGAACGCGACGAACATCAGGATCGCCGGAATGTTCAGTGGCTGTTTGGCCACTTCACCGGTCAACGCGTCAGCCGCCCAGACACTCGGCGCGAACGCCGCAACACTCAATAAAGCCAGTAGACGCCGGATCATTGCTGAGCCTCCTTGAGAATCGCATTGTTCAAGTCGTCGAACTCGCCATTGGCGCGGCGCACGTAGATAGCGGTGAGGATGAATGCAGAAAGAATGAGTCCGACACCGATTGGAATTCCCCAGGTAATCGAGGATTCCGGACTGAGTTTCGCGCCCAGAATGTGTGGCCCGTAAGCGATCAACAGGATGAAGCCAGAGTAAAGCCCGAGCATGATCGCCGAGAGTATCCAGGCGAACTTTTCCCTTTTTCGCACCAGCTCCTTGAATCGGGGACTGTTTTGAATCGAGAGGTAAATGCTGTCGTTCATTGTTTTTATCCTCGCAGCACAGATTATTGTTGGAACGTAGCTAATGTATGCGGCTGCGAGCGTGGTAACAGACGACCTTAGTAGTAGAACGCCATGACGTATTTGCCATTCTTGAGCACACACAAAAAACTGTGGGAGCTGGCTTGCCAGCGATGGCGTCGTGTCAGCCAACTATTAGTCAACTGAGAGAACGCTATCGCGGGCAAG
>NZ_AKJR01000360.1:0-2260 GCF_000282235.1 Pseudomonas sp. GM24
AGCTCCTACAGGGTTTCGCTGATCGGCAGATCAAACACGATTCATGATCCACGCCATCACTGTCTGCCAATTGATGGCCGACCCGCGCTCCCTATGATGGGAATCACCTGATTTCCCTGAGTGAGCGCCTTGATGACCGCCAGAACCCTCTATGACAAACACATCGATTCGCACACGGTGTGCCGCCTCGACGATCAGGGCCATGTCCTCTTGTATATCGATCGTCAGGTGATCAACGAATACACCAGCCCGCAGGCGTTCAGCGGTTTGCGTGCCGCCGGGCGCGGGGTCTGGCGTCCGGGCACGGCGCTGGCGGTGGTCGATCACGTCAACCCGACCACGCCTGTGCGCATCGCGGCAATGCCTGATGCCGGCGGCGCCCGGCAAGTCTCGTATCTGGCGGAGAATTGCCGGGACTTCGGCATCGAGTTGCTGGACATCCTCGACAAACGTCAGGGCATTGAACACGTGATCGCTCCCGAGCAGGGGTTCATTCTGCCCGGCATGGTCATCGCCGCCGGCGACAGCCATACCACCACCTATGGCGCACTCGGCGCTTTCGGTTTTGGCATCGGCACCTCCGAGATCGAACACCTGCTGGCCTCGCAGACGCTGGTCTACAAACGTCTGAAAAGCCTGCGCGTGACCGTCGACGGCGAGTTGACAGCGGGCCTGACGTCCAAAGACGTGATCATGGCCCTGATCGGTCGCATCGGTGCGTCCGGGGCCAGCGGTTACGCGATCGAGTTCTGCGGCTCGACTATCGATGCCTTGAGCGTTGAAGCGCGCATGACCATCTGCAACATGGCTGTCGAGGCCGGTGCGCGCGGCGCGTTCATGGCCCCGGATGAAAAGGTCTTCGCCTATCTCAAGGGCAAGCCGCGCGCGCCGCAAGGTGAGTTGTGGGAACGGGGCGTGAAGAAGTGGCGCGAACTGCGCAGTGATCCCGGTGCGCTGTTTGACCGCGAGATTCACCTGGATGCCAGCATTCTTGAACCGATGGTCACCTGGGGCACCAGCCCCGATCAGGCTGCCGCGATCGGTGCGCGGGTGCCGAATCCGCAAGCGATCAGCGATCCGATCCTGCGCCAGGACATGCGCCGCGCCCTCAACTACATGGGCCTCGAAGCGGGCATGGCGCTCAGCGACATTGTTATCAGCCACGCCTTTATCGGTTCGTGCACCAACGCGCGGATCGAAGACTTGCGCGATGCCGCCAGCGTCGTGCGCGGTCAGCAAGTGGCCGGGCATGTACGCGCGATGATCGTCCCCGGCTCCAGCGAAGTTCGCGCGCAGGCCGAGGCGGAAGGGCTGGCGCAGATCTTTATCGACGCCGGGTTCGAATGGCGTCAGTCCGGCTGCTCGATGTGCCTGGCGATGAACGACGACGTACTCGCCCCCGGCGACCGCTGCGCGTCCAGCACCAACCGCAACTTTGAAGGCCGTCAGGGCGCCGGTGCGCGCACTCATTTGATGAGCCCGGCGATGGTCGCCGCCGCAGCGATCAGCGGTCGACTCACCGATATCCGCCACTTTGGAGTACGCCCATGAGCCTGCAACCTTTCACTCTAGTCATTGGCCAGGCTGCGCCGTTACTGGCAGCGAACGTTGATACCGACGTGATCATGCCCAAGCAGTTTCTCAAGGGCATCGATAGAAACGGGCTGGATCGCGGATTGTTTTTCGATCTGCGGTTTCAGCGCGATGGCACGCCCAACCCTGAGTTCGTGCTGAACCAGCCCGCCTGGAAAGGTGCGAACTTTCTTGTGGTCGGGCCCAATTTCGGCTGCGGTTCCAGCCGTGAACACGCGGTATGGGGCCTGCAGCAAATGGGCATCCGCGCGTTGATCGGCAGCAGCTTTGCCGGGATTTTCTATGACAATTGCCAGCGTAACGGCGTGTTGTTGATCACCCTGGAAGAGGTACAGGTGCAGCGCATTGGACAGCTTGTCGGTGAGCCTGAAACGGCGCGGGTCAGTATTGATCTGGAGGCGCAGCGGATTAGTCTGGCGGATGGCAGCGTGATCGATTTCCAGATTGATAACCTGCGCAAAACCGCGTTGCTGCTCGGCCTGGATGCCATCGGCAGCACCCTGCAACGGCGCGAACAGATCAAAGATTTCGAACGCGAGCATCTGGCCAACAACCCGTGGTTAGGCTGAACGCATAACCTGTGGGAGCTGGCTTGCCAGCGATGAGGCCGGCACTTCCAGCATTTGTGTTGGCTGAGCTGACGCCATCGCTGCGATGCGGCGTTCCG
>NZ_AKJR01000361.1:0-1150 GCF_000282235.1 Pseudomonas sp. GM24
GCAGGCTGCGATCTTTTGATTTTGGTTTTCAAAGGCAAGGTCAAAAGATCGCAGCCTGCGGCAGATCCTACAGCGTAACTAGTCATGCTATTTGTATTTGCAATCAAGATTTATAGCTGATTAATCGTTTATTTCAACAATAAAGACAGACTAATTGGTTGGGCAGGCATTGCCGAAGGTCGGCTGGTCGTGCGCACCACTGCACTTTTTCGCAATCAGCGGCTCTATCCATGGCCAGGATGCGGTGACTCCCGCCGCACAGGAATGTGCCTGTTCGAGATTTCATGCCGAGAGCTTTTGCCCTGATCGCTACTTTTTTCCGCCGCCCGTGCCTGTTGCTGGCGTGTTTGTCGTTGCTGTTTTTCAGCGGTTGCAGTCACCAGGACGGCAACGGCTTCTTCAATCAGATGCGTGAAGGGAAGCCGCAGGAGTTCCTGCAGACCAGCGTCGACCGCATGGCCACGCTGGCGATGCGCGACAACCTCAGCAGCCTCTATCGCTTGCAAGCCAAGCTGTACCTGCGCAACCCGGACGAGCTGCGCAAGTCAGGCTTTCTCAACATCCATGCCGCTGTGAAGCAGGTGCGGATGGCCGTAGAGCAGCAACAGCCGCTGCCGGTGTTGGGTGGTCGAAAGGATCTGGCGGCGCTGAGCTATGCGATGAGCCCGGAGTTTCTCGGTGACCGCGTCGGCGCGTTCATCTATGCCATCGGCAGCATGCTGGTCACCGCCCATGGCAATCGCACCGAGTTCTATATGACGGACGCGATCAACCCGACGTTCGTTCACAACGCCGCACGCAATATCGAAAAAGCCACGTGGATCTTGTCCCAGCGACAGAACAAGGAAGGTCAGCCGCTGCTGTTTTCCAATGAGATCTCGGAGGAGGGCAGCAACCTGAGCTTCGCCACCGAGTTCGGCAAAATCGTTGCGCGACTGGATCTGATCACGCAGATGCTTGATGAGCGTTACCGGCGGATCGGTCTTAACTACGCGCAGAGTTTGTTGTTCCTGAATTTCTTGCCGGTGCAGTGAGTTCGGTTGGGGCGGTGATCATCAATGCAGCACAAAACCTGTGGGAGCTGGCTTGCCAGCGATGGCGGTGGGTCAGGCAAAACTATGTTGCCTGGCCTGGCCTCATCGCTGGCAAG
>NZ_AKJR01000362.1:0-1409 GCF_000282235.1 Pseudomonas sp. GM24
AATGCAGCCGGGGACGCTCTGCGTCCCAAAAGTCGAACGCGGAGCGTCCGATGAAGCATTCCCACGCAGAGCGTAGGAACGATCAAGCGTGGGAACGATCAGTGGAGCGAATTCCGGCTGCGAAACCGCTCAAGAATGAAGTATTGTTGTGCCCATCCAAAAAACGTCAGAAGCCTTGAACCGTTTCGGCGGTTGTTCAGTGATAGAGGGTGTCATGGGTAACGAAAGCATCAATTGGGACAAGCTGGGTTTTGACTACATCAAGACCGACAAGCGCTATCTGTCGTACTTTCGCGATGGCGAGTGGGACAAAGGCACCCTGACCGAAGATAACGTGCTGCACATCAGCGAAGGCTCGACGGCCCTTCACTATGGCCAGCAGTGCTTCGAAGGCATGAAGGCCTATCGTTGCAAGGACGGCTCGATCAACCTGTTCCGCCCGGACCAGAACGCCCTGCGCATGCAACGCAGCTGCGCGCGTCTGCTGATGCCGACGGTCGACACCGAGCAGTTCATCGAAGCGTGCAAAGCCGTGGTTCGCGCCAACGAGCGCTTTATCCCGCCGTACGGCACTGGCGGCGCGCTGTACCTGCGTCCGTTCGTGATCGGCGTCGGTGACAACATCGGTGTGCGCACCGCACCCGAGTTCATCTTCTCGATCTTCTGCATTCCGGTCGGTGCTTACTTCAAGGGCGGCCTGACCCCGCACAACTTCCAGATCTCCAGCTACGACCGCGCCGCCCCACAAGGTACCGGCGCAGCCAAGGTCGGCGGCAACTACGCCGCCAGCCTGATGCCGGGTTCGAAAGCGAAGAAAGCCAACTTCGCCGACGCGATCTACCTCGATCCGATGACCCACACCAAGATCGAAGAAGTCGGCTCGGCCAACTTCTTCGGGATCACCCACGACAACAAGTTCATCACCCCGAACTCGCCGTCGGTGCTGCCAGGCATCACCCGCCTGTCGTTGATCGAACTGGCCAAGACCCGTCTGGGCCTGGAAGTGGTTGAAGGCGACGTGCTGATCGACAAGCTGTCGGACTTCAAGGAAGCCGGCGCTTGCGGTACTGCTGCGGTAATCACGCCGATCGGTGGTATCAGCTACAACGACCATCTGCATGTGTTCCATAGCGAGACCGAAGTGGGTCCTGTGACCCAGAAGCTCTACAAAGAGCTGACTGGCGTGCAGACCGGCGACATCGAAGCGCCAGCGGGTTGGATCGTCAAGGTTTGATCTGACAGGTGTTGATGTAGAAAAGCCCTCCACCGAGTGATTGGTGGGGGGCTTTTTTATGGCGCTTGGCGCAGTATTTGTGGCGTGCTTGAGATTCTTTCCCCCTCACCCCAGCCCTCTCCCCCAGGGGGGCGAGGGGGAAAGGGAGGCGATTTTTGTGCTTTTCAAAACCTGA
>NZ_AKJR01000363.1:0-1110 GCF_000282235.1 Pseudomonas sp. GM24
GTGACCGCGGATTTCAAAAATGAGGAACTGCTAGCCGATACCAGCGAAACACTCGCTTCCGCCAGAACCATCGCCCATGACTTCGCCCATCTCATCCCCGCGCCGCAACGCAGGACGCTGTTGGGGATCGCGCAATTGATCATGCTCGGCGAGCTGGCGGTGAATCGGGTGATGGATAATCTGCAGTTGCCGCAGTAACACGGATCAGTGACAAGCCCCGAGTGAGGTGCTGTGGCTACGACGTTCGTCGGATCGCCGCCGGAGCAAGCCCACTCCCACAGGGAACGGTGTCGAAAACATATCTGTGTTTTACACGCCAAACCTGTGGGAGGTTGCTCGCGAAGTGGCCATCAAAGACGCAGTAAAACTCAGAAATCGCAACGCAGATAACGCGAAATCGGCAAAATCTTTTGGGAGACTGCAAATTCCGCCATCTGCTTCCGCTTTTTCTGAAAATCAGGCCATTTAAAAACGGATGCTGGCCACTTCTTTAGACCCTTCTTCAACAAGATCAAAGTCGACAGATGTTTTGAGCTTGATGTTCATCTGGTGTCTTTGCTCTTTAGGAACGATGAAGTAGTAATACTCATCCTCAGGCGCAGAAGAAAGTGGGGGCTTACTTAGTGGAGCGCTCACCATAACCCCTCTAATGACTTCGAGGGAATAGCTGACTGGGTCGACTATAGGGGCCTCCTCAGGGTCCTTCTTAGGGTCCTTCTCAATATGGACGATACCGGTTTCTTCATCATATTCTACGAATTTACCTTTCATTTCCTTTCTCCCTGTCATCACAGAAGTGCGCGCATCAAAAGTGTGGCGGCACCCAGCAATCAAATCGCAAAGGCACCTGCTCCACACCTGTAAAACCTGACAGGTAAGGCCCGCTTTCAGACGAAAGGTAAATCTCAGAAATCGCACCGAGAATCTCGCGGATTCAGCAAGTCGTAAGAAAAGTAGACAAATCTATTTAAGCAGTGATTTAAACAGCGAGACTTGGCCGAGATTTTTTTGCCTACCGGGATGGCCCTTTCGCGAGCAGGCTCGCTCCTACAGGGAAATGCATTCCAAATGTGGGAGCGAGCTTGCTCGCGAAGGGGCCAGTGAAGTCAG